>JAGCYV010000034.1 GCA_017960605.1 Bacteroidales bacterium
AAAGGCCGAAATATACTCTTTACAAATCGATATATTGTTTTTTTTCGTATCTTTGCAAAATGAAACTGGATGGAAAACACATAATCTTGACAATATGAAAAAGACAGCTTTATTCTTGGTTTCGGTGCTGCTGGTGCTGGGCGGTGCGGCAGGACAGAATGGAAGTTCGACGGGCCATTTCGACTGGGCCAAGGGTTATGGGTCGGCGGTGCCGAACAGCCTCAGCTGCATCAAGGGAACGGTGACCGACAGCCTGGGGAATCTGTACATCCTCGGGCAGTTCCGCAACGACGCTGAGTGGGACGGCGAGCGCATCCTGCCCATGACGCCCTATGGCCCGGCCTGTAGCCCAACGAACGTGCTCATCGCCAAGATCTCGCCCTCGGGCGAGATGGTATGGAAGAAAGTGGTGCATGGCAACGACGGCAACCAGGCTCGGGCAGACGACATCAAGCCGCTGGGCGACACGGGATTCGCAGTGATGTTCTATTTCTCTCCGCACGGTCCCAATCTCGCCAACACTCGTTACCTGTACTGGCTGGACACCTTATACACCTCAGAATACTATCCGTTCAACCCTTATCAGTATCCTGACCGGAGGTTCTCAGACGTTGTCTGCAACGCCTATGTGGCGTTCGACTTCGACGGCAACGTCAAGGAGCAGCACTTCCTGGAACGGAGCTACGTGGATAGTGCCGGGAACGACCTTATGTGGCAGCCGTGGAGCAATCCGGATTCCCTTCGTCTGCTGAGGATGCAATATCTCCAGTATGTCACATTCGACGTGGATTCGGCGGGGAACATCTATATCTGCCGTAAGTCGGTGGATTCATACGGATCGGACTATCAGGCCAGCGAGGGGACGCTGACCGCGGTGAAGTTCTGGGTGGATCACCGGATGGTGGGCGAGTGCAGCCTGGAGCACCGCCCTCAGGAGTGGTACCCGCACCTGCTGAAGTTTTCCCCTCATTTCGACACGCTGCTGGAAAACAGGTATGTGATTCAAAAAAGTGACAACAGTTACTTTTATGAAACCCCGCAGTTTATTCAAATCGACAAGAAAAATAATCAGGTATTTTTAATAGCAAATCTTTCTCCGATTCAGCAAACGGACAATATACTATTTATTGACACAACACTCGGCCTGTCTTACACGCACACTTCAAGGAACCAGATGCTCGGTTTTCTGACCATATATAATTCAACCATTCAACCTCTTGCTTTAATCTACTTGACAGACAGTGTTATTGATAACAATAGTTCCATTTACTCGAATATAGTCTATCATGGTTTAGCATTTGATTATGACAGCAACTTGTTTTTCGTTGCGGCAAGTACAGGGCGGGGATATAACGGTGACACGAACCATTATTATTCCATGCTCCAGTACAGAGGAGAAACTTTGCAACTGAAAAACGATGCGTTTTTTATGTCGTTTATCAGAAACACCTATCCCCCAATATTGTATTCCTATGGCAGAGTCCCATCGATAACAGGTTCAACTGCATGTGCAAGTGTTTGGTGCAGAAATATAGGAGCTATCGGCAATAACAGAATATTTCTTCAAAGCACATACACAGGTGGTATTATCCTGCCTGATAGTATTATCAACTACCATAACGATGAAGAAAGAGGGATGGGCTTCTCTGTTTTCGACTATAGAGGACATTATTGTAGAGGGGAAGATTATAACGCCCATGGTTATAGTAATGACATAGGATGTTCTGCATATAGAGATAGTATATTGTATTTAATTAATTTTTTACGCAGCGATGCCGATTTTGGGGAACATCATGTCTATGCGTATGGGGATCCGTTTGTGTGTGTGGCCAAATACACGGATACCGCCTTTATGACGCCGTATGTGCGGAGGGTGACGGAGGACACAACCATCAGGGTTGAAGTAGTGCAGGAAGAATGGACGAGGGTAACCTACCCCAATCCCACATCGGGGCGCGTCACTGTGGTGATGAACGGGCGTCCGCTGCGTGAGCTCTATGTGGCCGGGATGGACGGCATCGCGGAGCCGCTGCCCTTCTCCGCCATCGGCGACGGCCGCTACGCCGCCGACCTCACCGACCGCCCCGACGGCGCCTACATCCTCGTCATGATTTCCGACGACGAGCACGCCTACCGCTCCACGGTCATCCTGCAGCGCTGAAACGGAAACGAATAAGCGTAATTATTCCACGAATTTTTGGGTGAGCCTATGGTGACAAATGCCGCCATAGGCTTACTTATGCTACCATGAGGGAACGATTTGGGCCTTTCGGCGAGAAAGGCCTTATATTGCACGGCGACAAGAGCAGAGGCTACTCCTCGTCGGCGGAGGCGCCATAGACCATGCGGCTGAAGGAGGTGAGCCAGCCGCTGACTTCGGCTTTGCTGTTGCCGATATGGTAGCGGAAGGCACCGAGGCCGTCTTTCTCCACCTTGCGGCGGTCGGCGGGGAGAGCCTTGACGGCATCTTCGAAGAGGCCGGCCGAGGCGTAGATGGTGAGCTCCTGAGTCATGAGGTCGTAGCGGAAGAAGTACCAGTGGTCGCGCGCCGCCTCGACATAGAAGGTCATCTGCTGGGCGTTGCCGCGCTTGGTGATCTGGGCTTTGAGGCGCACCTGGAGCCCGAGAGGTTTATCGCCCATGGCCGCCAGGCCCACCTTGCCGTCGCACCAGTAGCCGAAGCCGGGCAGGTACTGCCAGCGGACGTTGTCGAAGAGGAGCATGCTCTGCATGGCGGCCGGCACCTCGGCTAGTTTGCCTTCGGCGCTGTAGGCGCTATAGGCGGCGGCACCCTTCTCGTCGCCGAGGAGGTGCATCAGTGCGTGACGCATTTCGGCATTGGAGCGGGGCGCCGTGGGGGCGAGCCGGAGGTCTTCCTTGAGGGCGTCGTGCATGGTGGCCACCACCTCCTTGGCCAAAGGGAAGGAGAGGCCGAAGACGGTGTTCATCTGGAAGTCGGAGGAGCCGGAGATGCGGAAGTTGGCGAGGGTGCCGTAGGCGTAGAAGGAGGCCTGGGTGCGCTTGAGGGCGAAATTGACGGGGCCTTCGCCTTCGAGGCTGCAGTCGGCGGTGTTCATGGCCAGATAGGGTGCTACGGTCGAGGGGTCATCGACTTTCTCTTCGGAGGCAATCATATACTGGCGTTTGCCGTCGAAGTGGGTCAGCACGCCGTGGGCAGAGAGGAGTTCGTTGTCGGCGGCACGTTCGTTGGTGAGGAAGGCCGCGCGGGGCTGGAGGGTGGTCTTGTCGATGAGGATGGCTGCGGAGATGGTCTTGCCCTTCCAGTCGGTGGGCACCTCGGGCACGGAGACGTGGATGGAGTCGGGGTCGGTGTAGCCGGAATAGGCCAGGAGTCCCATCTGCTCACGCGGGATGCAGGTCTGCAGGAGCCGCACGCCGCCATCAAACCAGAGCAGCTCCTTGTCGCCCTCGAGACGCACCTTGCCGGCGAAGCCGAAGGCGGGGCTGAGGTTGAAGGAGGAGCCTTCGTTGATGACACCGGTGCCGACGGTAGTGCCGTCAGCGCTGACGCTGAGGTCGCTGAGGTAGATGCGCTGTCTCTGGTCGGCCGGCACCGCCACACCCTCGGGATAGGTCACGTAGCCCTTGCCGCTGTAGCTGTTGGCACCTTCGATGAGGATATAGGCGCTGGTGACGAGGTGGTAGGCATTGGTGCGGTCGCAGAGGAGGGAGGCATTGTTGAAGGGCCGCATAGCGCCGCCTTTGTCGATATGCACAGTGTCGCCTTCGGGGGCGATGGCGGCATCGGCCACGGTGAGCATAAAGACTCCGGTATTGGAAAGGTCGGCGACATTGTAGCGGTAGGTGGAGAGGAGGGCGTGGAAGCTGAGGCCTTTGCGCTTGGGGTCGGTGCTGACGAAGCGGGCGCCGGGCATGTCGTCGGCCTTGGGCAGTCGCATACGGAGGTCGAGGGCGTCGAGGCCTTCGGAGGTGCCGCGCTGGGAGTTGGTGATGTCGAGGGTCTTGCGGTCCATGTTCCAGAAGAAGCGGTCGGCCCAGGCCTCGTACTGCATGAGCTGGAGTTCGGTACGCTGGGGACCGTCGGGCATGGTGAGTTCGGCCTGACGGGCGTCGTAATCGACATGGGAGCGCACGCGCTGGGCGGAGAAGGCGATGTTGTTGAAGGTGGTGCTGCGGAGGGTGAAGTCGCTGACAACGGCGTTCATCTCACGAGCCAGGAGGTCGAAGCGGCGGCTGACAAGCGTGCCTTCCTTGACGGTGGCTGTGCCGGCGGCCATCGCCCCCTGCGGCATCAGGCCTACATGGCCCCGCAGTGAGGCGTCGCCGCGATACATGGCCAACGCCCTTCCCTTGGCGAAGGTAGCCACATCGAGCGAGTCGCGGTAGGGCAGCCAATGGAGCGACGTGCGGCCACCACGAACCTCGGGATAGCCCTGCTCCTCGCGCACCACGACGCTGTCGGTCGTGGCCAATGCCGAGTCGGGCAGGAAGACGAAGTTCTGCGAGGTGGAGCGGGAGGTGAGGTAATCGAGCTTGCCGGTGCCGTGCAGGCCACCCGCATCGAGACGCAGGTTGTCGCTGTAGGTGCCGCGTCCGCCATAGGCGGGCAGGCCGCCGGCGGGAGTGGTGGTGGTGAAGCCCAGGTAGTAGTCGCGCTGCACCTTCAGCGGCTCGGTGATGTCGGGGAAGATGCCGGCGGAGGTGAGCACGCCGTTGAAGGAGAGGCTGTCGGTGACGAAATCGGCCAGGCTGTAGATTGTGAAAGGATGGAGGGTGTAGTAGAAGCTCTCGCGCTTGTACTGGCCTTCCTGTATCGCCTTGCGGTCGTAATAGACGTAGCTGTTCTCGCGGCTGTTGAGGATGGGATAGTCCTTGTTTTTCTCGAGGCCGCAGTGGTTGTCGGGCTTATCGACCTGGAGGCTGCCGGTGAGGCCGCTGAGGGGTGTGCGGACGAGCTGCTCGTAGTCGGTGTTGTTGAAGTCGGGCACATAGAACTGCAGCTTGTCGATGACGGGCATCTCGAAGGCGTACTGCTCATAGCTGAAGTCGCAGTCGGAGACCTGGAGGATGAACTTGCCGCACTCGACCTTGCCGCTGAAATGGAGGCTGCGGTTCTTGCCCACCCTCACCACACGGCCGCCGGCCGAGTCGGGATAGACCACCACCTGGTGGCTGTCGCTGACCACGAACTGCTCCACGCCGCGGATGACGAGGTCGTTGTCGGAGAGGTTCATGCGGGCATTTACACCGCGCGTGGTGCTCTCAAGGGTGAGGGCGTCATAGTCGAAGCCCTTGGCATGACTGAAGGCCTTCACATAGTCCTCGAGCTTGTCCTTCACCAGCACACGGCCGGTGATCTCGTTGTAGGTCATCAGTCCGTGACGGCAGAGGGTGTGAATCATGAGCAGCGTCTGCCCCATGTCGAGACCGATGTAGTTGGCGAAACCTTTGGCCGAGAAGCTGTAGCTCTTGCTCTCGGCGTAGTCATAGACGCGCTGCACGGGGCTGATCTGGTCGATGCCCTGTATGTCGCGGTACTTGCTGTAGGTGTAGTAGTTGCTGCTCTCGAAGGTGGCGGTGCTCACGGCACCGGCCGAGGCGAGGGCCGAGAAGTCGAGCTGGTCCTTGTCGGTGTGCCACACGATGCTCTCGCTGTAGATGTCCAACTGGTGGTAGGTGTCGATATAGGGGCTGTAGAAGTTGCGCTGCTGGTTGTTGACCAGAATGACCTTCTTCTCGGCAGGCAGATAGCGCACGGTGACACCGGTGTTGGTGATGGAGTCGTCGGGGCCCAGATAGAAGGCCACCTGTGCGTTCTCGGCCAGCAACCGGTCGGGGGTGATGGTGAACTTGAGCGAGGTGACAGACATCTGTTTATGTCCGTTGGGATGGAACACCAGGCTGGCGGGGTGTTTGCTGGAAGCGGTGATGAGCTTGGAGCCGTTCATGATAAAGCTGCCGCTGTAATCCACGTCAGGCAGTATGTTCGGAATCACGAAGTCGCGCTGGTAGCTGCGGAAACGGGGATAGGTGTATTTGTCAGGCTCCATGGCTCCGGCCATGGCCTCCTCCACCCGTCCTATGATGGGCTGGCTGAAATAGTGCGTGTTGGTGAACCGCACGCTGTCGGCGGCGAATTTGGGGAACTTCACCTCGGCACGGTAGGCTTTCAGGTCGGCATAGCAGGCTTCGGCGCCCAATCCGGTGCGCGCCCAGTCGAGACGGCCGCCCTGACCGTACCAGATGCCCTCCTTGTAGTCGAACACACCCGTCGTGCCGTGCAGCGTGTTCCAGTCTTTGGACGAAGCGTAGTGCAACTCGGAGGGGCTGTCGAACCAGGCCTTGATGACGCCCTCCTCGACTCCGAGGCGGAAGGAGGCTTTGTCATCGAAAAGCCACTCGCTTGTGGCAGAACGATAGAGCACGTGGTCGCTGAGCAGCAATTCGCTCCACGCCACAAAGTCGATGACATACTTGGCCTTGGAGTTCTTCTTGCGGTAGGTCTCCACCGCAGCCACCCAGCCCTCCAGGTTGTCGGTAGCGGCGTAGGCTGTCAGCACGCGTGTGAAGTCCATCAGTTCGGGATTTCCTTTCATCTTCACCTTCACGGCATAGGTGTAGAGGTTGGCCACCCGCTGCTGCATGGCCTCCGCCATGGCGTTGTAGGCGGTGCCGAAAGCCTCCACGGTCTTGCGGTTCTCCTTCTGCTTGTCCTTATCCGAGGTGCCGCCGTTGGCATACTCCAGCAGTTCGGCGGGCAGGTTTTCAACGGAGAAATCGACTGCGGTAGTTTTCTGTGCCGGCAGCGTACAGGCCACCAGAAGCATGGCGATGAGGGCGATATATTTCTTCATAATGACGATTTTTGCATACAATAATCCAAAATGCAAAAATACAGCAAATCCGCCACACGGAACCCCGTATGGCGGAAAAGTTATCAATAGCGGTTTGTTTATTTTTTCAGCCCACCGACGCCTTCAAAAACCAGCGTTGGTGGCCTGCTTCTCAGCCCACCGACGCCTTCAAAAACCAGCGTTGGTGGCCTGCTTCTCAGCCCACCGATGCTTTCAATTTCTCAGCGTTCTCCGCGAGTTGGAGAGCTTCGATGCATTCCTCGATATCGCCGTCCATGAAGGCGGGGAGGTTGTGCATGGACCAGCCGATGCGATGGTCAGTGACACGCGACTGGGGGTAGTTGTAGGTGCGCACCTTCTCCGAGCGGTCGCCGGTGGCCACCATCGTCTTGCGCTTGGACGAGAGTTCCTCCATGTACTTGTTGTACTCGCGCTCATAGAGACGGGTTCGCAGAATGGCGATGGCTTTCTCCTTATTCTTGATCTGCGACTTCTGGTCCTGCATGGAGACCACGATACCGGTGGGGATATGGGTCAGACGCACGGCCGAATAGGTGGTGTTCACGCACTGACCGCCGGGACCTGAGGCACAGAAGGTGTCGATACGCACGTCGTTCATGTTGAGTTCCACGTCGAATTCCTCGGCCTCGGGGAGCACCACCACTCCGGCAGCCGAGGTGTGGATGCGACCCTGGGTCTCGGTGGCAGGAACACGCTGCACGCGATGGACGCCGGACTCATACTTCAGGATACCATAAACCCCTTCGCCAGTGACGGTGAAGGTGATGTCCTTGTAGCCGCCGGAAGTGCCCTCGTTGAAGTCGGTGACCTCCACCTTCCAGTGCTTCTTCTCGCAGAAGCGGGAATACATGCGGAAAAGGTCGCCGGCAAAGATGCAGGCTTCGTCACCGCCCGTACCTCCACGGATTTCCACCACAGCATTCTTCGAGTCCTGCGGGTCGGCGGGGATGAGCAGGAGGCGTATCTCGTCCTCCATAGGCTCACGCCGCTCCTGGGCAGCCACCAGCTCTTCCTTGGCCATCTCGCGCAACTCGGGGTCTTTCTCGTTCTCGAGCAGTTCCTTGCACTCATTGATGGTGTCAAGGAGCGACTTATATTCATGATAGGCTTTGACTACGGGCTTCAGATCCTTGTAGTCCTTACTCAATTTTACATATCGTTTCATGTCCGCAGTGACTTGCGGATTGTTCATTTGTTGTTCAATCTCTTGATAACGAGCGTATATGGCTTCTAATTTATCTAACATGGCGGTTGCAAAAATACGAAAAATATTTGATATGCGTCATCGCAGAAGGGTGACGGTGCCGGTGGCGGAGTAGTAATAGGTGTCGGAGGTGGCGAGACGGTAGTGGAGGGTATAGACATAGGCTGCCTGGGGCAAAGGCCGGCCATGAGAGTCGGTGCCGTCCCAACGGAAATGGGGGTCGGAAGACTGATAGACCAGCAGCCCCTGACGATTGAAGATGCTGATGGTGAAGTCGAGCAGCTCACGGTTGGCAAACACCTGGAAGCAGTTGTTGTCGTCATTGAAAGAAGGGCTGAACACATCGGGAATCCAGAGGCTGGTGGAACCCAACGGCACATGCACCGAAGTATCGGAACAACAGAGCACCTGGTTGCAGGTGCGCATAGTGAAGTCGATGCCCTCGACCGAAGGCGTCCAGAAGGTGTGCATAGCCCGAGGACCTCCATATTCGGTGCCGTCGGAGAAAGTCCAATAGGTGAATTCGGCCCCGTCGGTGAGGTCATTGACGGTGATAGAGGGATTGTCGAGGTCGAGTTCCAACGGAGCGTACGACAACTGAGGCACCGGATAGGGCCAGACCTCGATTCTGACAGAGACATCCTCCAGCTGACAATGGCTCAAAGAGGAAGGATGGAGCGTGTAGGTGCTGGCCACACGGGGCGAGAGTCGGAGAACAGGGCTGCCTTGCTGTGCCTCAAGGTCGGGGTCGAGCGGTACGACAGACCAATCGAAATAGGTAGAATCTTCGTAGCGGTCATCCCGGAAAGCCGTGAGGGTGAGGGTGTCGCCCAGACAAAGGTTGCCCGACGAAGGATCGGTCAAGATACGGGGATTTTCATAGACGAAGAAAGAATCAAGGACAGATGCGGAGCAAGGGCAGTAGTTGGTAGTAAGAAGTTCGACGGTGTGACGACCTTCCTCAAGGTCGTTAAGAATGAGCAAGGTATCACCAACAAGACTATAGTGAGACGAGCTGGCGGAAGCGCCGGTCAAAGCATGGCCATCGACCTGCCATTCGAGTTGCAGACGTCCGTCGGCCAACCACATACGTGCCACCGAATCGAGCAAGGCCTGGGCCGTGAGGCTCTCGTCCTCGCAGAGACTGTGGTCGGAGAGATAGATAGGCACCACGCTGGGGCCTTTGACCGAGATAAACCTACGCTTGGCAGCACTGCAGGGTTCCGTCGTGGAATCCTCGACAGCAATGGCCACATGCTGCTCTACCAGATACGATCGGACCTCGGGGAAAATGTAACGAGCCGTATCTCTATAGACAGTATCAAGTGGAACCTCACCATTGAGGTCGTCATAGATGACCCAATAGGTGGCCGAGGGGTCGAGGGAATCACCCGGAGGAGCGGCGGATGTATTGACGAAAGTGATGCCTCGGTCGCAAGAGTCTTGGGTGGCACAACGCACGATGGGACGGTGATTATAGACATTGACATAGAGCTTCGACGGGAAAGGCTTGGCCGGGTCGAGGGCGCTGTACATAACACACATGAAGGTCTGCCGCTCGAGGGTGTCGCCATTGAGCACAAAATCTATTACCGACGGACAGAAAACATTACTAGTGGAGTATGGCGACAGGCGACGGAAAGGCACCGTATCCATACGTGCATAGTCAAGCAGGTCTTCCTGCGGACCGATGGAAGAGACAAACCACTCGTAACCTTTCATCCCGTCCGGAGCACGAAGGGTATCGACAAAAGGAGAAGTCCCTTCCGGGCAGCCTGAAGAGGAAAGTATAGGTGACATATAATCACCGACGATATAGGCATAAAGAGGATCGACCCCCCAGATGCAGTTGCTGGAATAGAACTCAATGCGCACATCCTGACCGATGAATCTATTCAGATTCACCGCACACTTATTCCATGGTTTATACACATAGGAGCACGGCCATGCTCCACCTTCAGAACCATAGCGCCATGGGCTGCTACTGGTGAGCTCAGTAGTCAGCTGAGGGGCCGAAACCTTGTACCAAAGACTGTCGTTGATAGGCTCGTTGGCCCATTCTCCTGATGAATCACGCTGGACAATGCGCACCAGAAACTCTCCTGCATCGTAGGCATCATGGTCAAACCGACGAGCCACAATGGCATAGTTGATTATCACCAACGCGTTATCATTCGTAATACGCATGGTATAGTAAAGAGACTGAGAACCATAAGTATGCTCTGGGATTATCTCTCCATAATTTCCTATTGAACCAAGAATATTCCCTATACTATCTATCAACACACCACGCTGGCTATTCACCATACAACCCAATCGGATAGAATGGGTATAGCCTGGAGGGATACGCTGCATACCATGACCAAGAGTGTCTGTGGTGAAATTGTCAAGCCCCGCCAAGCTATCCCCAAAAATAAAGAATCGATGGTTGTTGGCATCCACACCATAATTGCGACAAGTATCCGTAAAAAAATTCAGCGTATCCACATGATAGCCTAAACTGTCGGTAGTGTCGGGAACCGTTTCATACGTAGCATTGACCACAATACTCTTAATCACACTGTCGCCCACCAAATCAGGATTATATATACAACTGCTCATCACATGATAACCCGTCGTAGTGTCGTCAAAAACTCTATCTTGGAAGAGGCGGGCACCAATGCGGGCTGACCAATAATAGAGCGAGTCGCCAGTGTCGAAACTGGTGGTGTTACGGAACTGTGGTTGTGCAAACGATGTTACAAAACAACAGACCGCAAGTACTATGAGCCCTAGGCGTTTCACTGTCTATGTTTCAATCCCTTATCTACAATCTCATTGACTGCCGGCGACACCCGCCACACATAGATAACCACAGCCAATGCCGCTGCCAAAACAAGTGTCTTCAACACAGCATCGACCAAAAGTGTGACGAGTGTCTGGTGGTGTGTAATGACGGGCGTCAACCAGTGGCACCACAGCACGTTGAGGCCGAAGCCGACGGCCATGATAACAACCACTTTGAGTTGTCCGAACGAGAAGAGGCTCACGCCCAGCCGCCGCCACAGATAAGAGAGTAGCAACAGGAAATAAAGTCCATAGGAGAGCAACGTAGCCGCAGCGGCTCCGTTGATGCCCCACACGCCTATCAACCAAGAATTCAGAGCGATAGCCGAAGCGGTAAGCACTCCAATAAAGAGTAGTGCTCGGGGATAATGGCGCGAATAATTGAGCACATCGGTACCGATGGAGAGGGATGAATTGACCACCTTGGCCAATCCGAGCAGCAGCACCACGCCCATGCCTCCCACATACGAGGCTCCATTGGGAATGAAGGCATAGAGGGTTGGCAGGTTGATCCAAATGAGATAAAAGATCACCATGCTCACCAAGAACTGATGCAGGCTCACCTGACGCCCCAGGCGATTGACCTCGGTCCAATCGTTGTCCTTCACCGCTGCCGCCACCACAGGCCGCGAGATGGCACCTAACGAGCGATAGGGTACCTCAACCACATTGGCTATATAAAACGCGATGGTATAGACACCCGTCAGCGCCAGTCCCGTCTTGACTCCGAGGAATAGAGAGTTGATTAACGGGATGTTGCCGGCCAGCACAGTGGCAGTCATGAAGAGGGTGTAGCGGGCAATCTCCTTCACACGCTCCCGGGTGAGGAACTGCCAATCGATGCGGAACGAGATGTGTCCCAAACTGATGAGATACATCAGGTTCAAGACCATCGCCAATGCATAGCTCCCGCAGAACATCCACACAAAAACATCCAGACTGACAAGCCCGTAGCCGTAAAGCAGGTAGGCTGCCAGATTGAAGAGTCGCACCCCCACCTCGCGCACCAGTTTGGGCACTGTGATACGCATCAACACCGAAGCATTGGTCTCGAACACCGTCATATACAGTGCGAAGAAGGTCAGCATCGGCAGCAGGTAGAAGTAGTCGGCCATCAGGGGCGACTTGCTGGCATAGAGGGCCTGCAGCGGATTGTGGAAAATCAAGAATATCAGTGCAAACAACAGGAATCCCGCCAATGGCAGCAGCAATGAGAGTCCGAAGATACCGTGATTGTCACGGTCATTTCTGAAATGGGGGAAGAAGCGGATGATAGATGCATTGGTACCCAGTTGTGCCAAACCGGAGAAGAGCATTGCCGCATCCACCATCACCCTCGTCAGACCAATCTCCTCCTCGGTCAGATAGCGGGTCAGCACAAAGAAAGTGATGACGAATCCTATCGCTACCCCCAAGTAGTTGGCCAACGCTCCTTTGATGCTCTGCCGTGCAATGATTCCCATCGTTTTCAGACAATTATTCTTAAGCGTAACGCATTGCTTTTTATTTTATTGCACAAATATAAAATTAATCGTACCTTTGCATCATCGTAATGAGACATTTCGCACTTATCGGATACCCATTAAAGCACTCACTCTCAGGTGAGTTATTCAACGAGCAACACTTCCCCGACGCCGACTACCACATTGAGGAACTGTCGTCGATCGAAAGGTTGCGCCAGTGGGTGGAAATGAAGGCTATCGCCGGTTTCAACGTCACCATTCCCTACAAACAGGCCATCCTTCCTCTCCTTGACGCACTCGGCTCCGAAGCCAAAGCCATCGGGGCGGTCAATTGTGTGGTCATTGAGAACGGGAAACTCATCGGCCACAACACCGATGCCCCCGCCTTCCAACAAAGCTTAGGCGACTTACTAAACGCAAAACACTTAACACCCAACGTCGCCTTCATTCTCGGCACCGGCGGTGCCGCACATGCAGTGGCCTATGCCCTTCGGCAACTGGGCATCGATTATCAGTTTGTCAGTTGCCACCCCGAACGCCATCCCAACGCCATCGGTTATTCTGACCTCGCCGCTCACCTTTCACCTTTCTCCCTGATAATCAATACCACCCCTGTAGGCATGTATCCCGACATAGACAAGGCTCCCCTCTCACTCCCTTCTCTCTCCCCAATCACTCCCCTTTTGATCTATGACCTCATCTACAACCCCTCTCCCACCCGCCTCCTCCGTGAAGCGGATGCCCTTGGGGTACAAACCAAGGACGGCTTGGAAATGCTCCGACTCCAAGCCCAACTCAGCTGGCGCCTCTGGCACCTGATTTAAAAATACTTACTCTACAGAAAGCACTTCCGAGACCACATACTGGCTCTGTCCGCGCCACGGAAGCGTGCCCATGTAGCGGTTCCACTTCAGCTCCACATGCTTGCCCGAACAACGCATCAATTGCTCTGCCACAGTCTTATCAGTTACCGAAAACTTGAACTCATTGGATCTCAGCGCACCCGTAGTGTTTCCGGTAGCCTTGAATCCACTCTGTATCATTTTCCCTTCATAAGTCTTGAAGACAACACCCTGCCGTTGGAAATAGTTAAGATCACCGGCATTGACACCCGAACTATAGACAAAGAAGAAGTGGAAATAGACAAACAACGTCAGTGCGAGCACGACAGTCAACGATGCTATCGCGATAACCTTTGCTTTTTTTGACATTTTTCCCATATCGGTCTGTATTTTTAATGCAAGTGAGGACAAACCTCTCGATTTGTCCTCTCTTTGGTGCCCGGAACAGGACTTGAACCTGCACTCCTCTCGAAATACGCACCTGAAACGTACGCGTCTACCAATTCCGCCATCCGGGCTCTCTGTGGTTCTTTTTTGGTGCCCAGGACAAGACTTGAACTTGCACCGCCTATGGCGACTACCCCCTCAAAGTAGCGTGTCTACCAATTCCACCACCTGGGCAAAAAAGTAACTCTGTCTCTCAAAAGCGGGTGCAAAAGTACAAACATTTTCCAAACTGGCAAAACTTTTTTTCAGTGGCCAGTGACCAGTGACCAGTGACCAGTGATTGTCAATGTCTTGCATCGGAATAATTTTTCTGACGCAGTCAGTTTTTGAAGACGTAACTGACAATGTTCGACCCCATTCGGAACGCTTTTTGGCGGGTCGCCTGACTATCGTTGTGCACGTCCATATCTTCCCATCCGTCACCCAAGTCGCACTCCCACGTGAAAAAGCACACCAGCCGACCCTCCCAGATAAGTCCATAGCCTTTGGGGGGCAGGTTGTCGTGCTCGTGAATCTTGGGCAATCCATTGGGAAACTGATATTTCTGGTGATAGATAGGATGAGAGAACGGCAACTCCACAAACTCCAGATCGGGGAACACCTTCTTCATCTGGGGCACGATGAACTCCCGCAGCCCATAGTTGTCGTCGATATGCAGGAACCCTCCGCCGATGAGATAGTTGCGCAGGTTCTGTGCCTCACGGTCGCTGAAGACCACGTTTCCGTGACCCGTCATGTGCACCAGCGGATAGTTGAACAGTTCGCTGCTGCCCACCTCCACCGTGGCCGGCTGCGGGTTGAGGCCCATCTGCTGGTCCTGGTTGCAGAAAGAGATGAGATTGGGCAGTGATGTGGGGTTGGCATACCAGTCTCCTCCTCCACCATATTTCAGCAACGCTATCTGCGGCTGGGCGCACAAAGTGAAAAGTGAAAAGTAAAAAGATAAAAGTATGGACAACGTCTTTTTCATGAGCGATCGTTGATTAAGTTGAAGGCAGTGACCGCATAGAGGGCGGCGGTCTCGGTGCGCAGACGCGAAGGCCCCAGGCTGACGGGTTGGTAGCCATGTTGCAGTGCGAGAGCAATTTCCTCCTCCGAGAAGTCGCCTTCAGGACCTATGAGGATGGTGGTGTTGCGACCAGGTTGCAGAGCCATCGCCAAAGGTATGCGCGGCTTGTCGGCCTCGCAATGGGCGATGAAAAGCTGTGAGTTGTCGGGAACGGCCACCTCGGTGATGAACTCACGCACCGACATAACCGGCAGAATATCGGGCAGGATACCCCTGAGACTCTGCTTCATGGCACTGACAGCGATGCGTTGCAGGCGGTCGGTTTTCATAAATACCCGCTCCGAGTGGTCGCCCTGCAAAAGGTAAATCTGATTCACACCCACCTCCACAGCCTTCTCCACCAGCCATTCCATACGCGACGGATTCTTGGTGGGAGCCACAGCAAGGCACATATTCACAGGAAGCACGTCGGCCACCCTCTCGCCCATCACCTCGACGGTGCAACCCTTCTCCTCGGCTGTGATGATGCGGCACTGGACTATCTGCCCATGCCCGTCGGAGACATGGATGGCGTCGCCCTCGCGCAAACGCATCACACGCACCGCATGACGGCTCTCCTCAGCGTCGAGGGTGAACATAGGAGCGATATCGGGACTATAAAACAGCTGCATGGTCTTCAAATTATCATTCCGGAAGCCACCACCAGATGGGCATCCTCATCGTAAATCGTGGCATATTGTCCGGCAGCGATGCCCTGGATACGGTCATCGCTGATGATTTCCACCAGCCCGTCTTCAGTGCGACGCAGCAGGCCCGGATGGAACTCGGGCGTGTGGCGTATCTTGAACTTGACCTGCTGCTCCTTGAAATCACCCCAGATATCGGCACTGAGATAGCGGAAGCCCATTAGCGTAACGCGGTGGCCGTGGGCGGCATCGGGGTCGTAACCCTGACTGACATACAACACGTTCTCCTCGATGTCCTTTCTCACCACAAACCAAGGTCCGCCACTGAGATACAATCCCTTGCGCTGCCCGATGGTATGAAACCAATAACCTTTGTGGGTACCCAGCACCTTGCCGGTTTCCAACTCTACAATCTTGCCCTCCTTCTCGCCCAAATAACGCTTAATGAAGTCGTTGTAGTCAATCTTTCCAAGGAAGCAGATGCCCTGCGAGTCCTTGCGGTCGGCGCTGGGCAGGTGGGCGGCATGCGCAATCTCGCGCACCTCGCTCTTCATCAGCCCGCCGACAGGGAACATTAGCTTGCGTATCTGCCTGTATTCCAACTGTGACAAGAAGTCCGTCTGATCCTTTATCGGATCTTTGGCGGTGGCCAGGAACACCGTTCCCTCGACTTCGTCGGTGGTGGCGTAGTGACCGGTGGCGATACGGTCATAGTCCTTGCCACGACGTTCCTCGAAAGCGCCGAACTTAATCAGCTTGTTGCACATCACGTCGGGATTGGGAGTCAGACCCTTGCGTACACTCTCGATGGTGTAACTCACCACGTTGTCCCAATACTCCTTGTGTAGGTTCACCTCCTCAAAGCGACACCCGTATTTCTTTGCAATCCACTGCGTTATCTCAATATCCTCCTCGGCCGGGCAATCGATGTATCCCTCCTTATCCTCCATGCCGATACGGATATAGAAGATGTCGGGCGTGAAGCCCTGCTCCTTGAGCAGGTGCACCACCACCGAGCTATCCACGCCTCCCGAAACAAGTGCCGCGATATTCATTCTGCGTCCAATGCTTTCTTCAATTTTTTATTAACGCACCCTCCCTTCGTTTTATTGCACCACACTGTCGAAAAACTGGCCACACAGCATCTAAACCACTCATAACCTCCTGATACCAAACCCCGAAGATATTGTGGTTCCATAGATACTCCATAATGACTATATAGTGACTCTTAATAATGAATGGAATTAAAAAGGTATGGATGGGTAATCAATAAGCAACCTGCACGGTATCAGCGCTTACAGAACAGCTTTCCTATTCTCGGCTGCCACCTTTGCGGAGGACAATGATAAAGACAGCGGCTAGGATGAGAACGATGCCGAGCAGGAGACGCAGAGAGAAGGGCTCGGAAAAGACAAAGATGCCGATGAGGACGGCCGTCAGAGGTTCGAGGGCACCGAGGATAGCCGTAGGGGTGGAACCCAGATACTTGGCGGCATAGACCATCATCACCAGGGCCATGATGGCGGGCACCACGGCAAGCCAACCCACCCAGAGCCAAGCACGCGGCGTGGGCGGCAGCATCAAGGACTGGCCGCTGAAGAGGGCAAAGGCCGCCATGCCAAGGGCACAATAAAAGAGCACAAAGAAGTTGATTTTGAAGGACGACATGGCCAGCGGCGACTTATCGACCACAATGATGTAGAGGGCATAGGTGAGGGCCGAGACCAGTACCAAAATGACCCCTACCGTACTCAAGGCACCGTCGGCATCGCCCCAATAGAGCAGAAGCACGCCCACAAGGCTGAGGAGGATGGCCGCCACAGTGGCGAAGCTGAGGCGCTCGCGGAAGAAAAGGGTCATGATGGCTGCCGTCATGACGGGATAGGTGAAAAGGATGGTGGAGGCCACGCCGGCAGGCATGAGGCGAAAACTGAGGTAGAGAGTGAGCGAGGAGAAGATGAAGAGAATACCTAAGGCGGTGAGTGTAAAAAACTCGCGTTTGGTCACACGGAGATTCTCCTGTCGGCAAAGCGCACGGACCGTCACCACAGCGGCGACAATCAGCCATGCCAAGCCGAAACGATAAAAGAGAACCGAGGGGGTGTTCATCCCCTCGGCGTAAAGGTTCAAGGCCCCCAACGGATTGGTGCCGTAGCATACGGCGGCACCGATGGCGCAAAGGATGCCGATGAGTTTCTTATTCACTGGCAACAGACTCTTTCTTCACTAAGCGAATGGTATGGCAGTAACTCCAATAGCCCCACTCGTACCAGCCACTCGACCATTCGTCGCCTTCCTGATGGAATTCGGGGAAGGAAGGGTGGCTGTGGTGACTCAGGTCGGGAGCGTCATATACCTGAAGGACAACCTTCTCCTTGTCGCAAGATTTCACATAGACGGAGCATTCATTTCTTCCCCCTGATAGCGGCTTCCAATCAATCCAGTCACCATCCTTGTAGTTCGAGACAGGAAGCGACACAAACTTCTTCTCACCTCCCATCATTTCTCCTGTCACTTCGTTCTCCTTGCTGCTGTTGTCTGCGAGCAGGAACAGATAGTCACTCCACTTATCCATCAGTATTCGGTATTACTTACGGGAATAAATCAGTCGGCCTGGTCGCGGAAATAGGGGTTCTGCTGCATGCGGCCGTCGGGACGCATGGAGGAGGAGGAAGACTCGCGTACATCGGAAGCACGTCCCTCGTAGAGCATGTCGGCTGCGATGTCGGCCGTCGTCATACCCTGCACGATTTCGGCGCCGTTAGCGGAGTTGCGGAGCAGTTCATGGATGTGCTTAATGCGATCGGCCACGGTTGAGAGGTCGTTGTCGCTCTCAAAGGCGCTGCGGCGGACAGGAGCCTCAACGGTCTTGGGTTCGGGAACCACGACGGCTTCAGGCTGTATTTCATGCACCTCGGCAGGTTCCATGATATGGATGTCATCGACCAGCAGGTCGGCCTCGGCACGGCGCTCGACGAGTTTGGCCTGGGTAACCTGATGGGCATCCTCCTGGACAGGCTCGTCATCCTCCAGGTAGAGGATACGTTTCTCGCCGGACACAGCCTCGGCAGCCTGGGCTGCGGTGAGGACCGGCTGCTCGAAAGCCAGGAAGGAGTCGGCTCGTTCGGTATTGACAGGAGCATCGCGATGGATGAGTTCCATCCCCTCATCGTCGGTGGCATCAACGGGGGCGGGCTTGGGATCCTCCTTAGGACTGTCTGAAGGAAGCACAAAGGTCTTGGGCTCCTCGGGGGTGAACTTCGAATTCTCGAAACCAGTAGCAATGAGAATCACCTTCAATTCATCGCCGAGACTCTCGTCGGGACCGGCGCCCCAGATGATGTCGGCGGTGCCGTTGGTGCGCTCGAGGACAAAGTCGGTGATTTCGGCCTGCTCATCCATGGTCATCTCATGCTCTGTGGAGTAGGTGAAGTAAAGCAGCACATTCTTGGCTCCGGAAATATCACTGTTGTCAAGGAGCACACTGGTGGTGGCAGCCTCGATGGCATCGTGGGCGCGATTCTCGCCACGGCCACTACCGGTACCCATGAGAGCGGTGCCGCTGTGCTCCATGACGGTGTTCACATCCTGGAAGTCACGATTGACATAGGCGCTTTCAGTGATAATCTCGGCGATACCCTTGGCGGCAGTGAGCAGCACATCGTCGGCCATACCGAAAGCCTCGGAAATACGCATATTGCCGAAGGAGCGGAGCTTGTCATTATTGATAACGATAATGGAATCGACATGCTTGCGGAGCTCCTCAATGCCAGCCTCGGCCTGCTCGCGACGGCGCTTACCCTCGAAACTGAAGGGGCGGGTAACGATAGCCACAACAAGGATTTTCTTGTTCTCGTCGTTGTCGAGGTCAATACTCTTGGCAATCTCGGCGATAACAGGAGCAGCCCCAGTGCCGGTACCGCCACCCATACCGGCGGTGATGAAGAGCATCTGAGTGTTATGGCTCAGCGTCTCGCGGATATCGTCGGCCTTGGCCATGGCAGCTTGACGGGCACGCTCGGGTTTGTTACCTGCACCGAGCCCGAGGTCTCCCAGCGGGATTTTGTTGGGTACAGGGCTCGAATTGAGGGCCTTCATATCAGTGTTACACACGATGAAATCGACCCCTTCGATGCCTTTGTCAAACATGTGATTCACAGCGTTGCCGCCACCGCCGCCAACACCGATGACTTTGATGTAGGACGACTGACCTTTGGGGGAATCAAAGGTAAAAAAAGTGGAGTTTGTGCTTTCTTCCATTGTGCCTGTATGTTTCTATCTTGCTGATAAAGATACCGTTAAACAATAATTTTCACTCTATTTGGTTTTGTAAAAATACTAATTTATCCGCGGACGCAAGCAAGTGTTACTCATTAGTTTTCAACCAGTTTTCAACATCGGTTCGAAGGACTGCATCAAACCGCTATTCGATGTCCTCGTTGAACACCCGGTTAAAGAAGCGCGACACCGCATTCCCGAAAGCGTCGTCCTTGGCTTTCTTGTCGGCTTTCTTCGCGGGAACCACCTCAGATTCAACCTTTTGTTCGGTTGCAGGGGGAAACTTATCCATATCGGCGAAGATATCCACATGGTCGCCTTTGCTACCATTGGCAACCTCTTCCTCCACATCCTCGTCGGCCGGACGCTCGGATTGTTCGAAGCCGTAGAGTACCAGACCAATGCCGGTAGCATACATGGGGTGCATCAACTCGGTATAATTGACGCTGTCAGGTTCAAGATGCTCATTGGGGATACCAATACGGGTGTCGGTAGCGGTGATGAGCGCACTGAGTTCCTTGATATGCTTTAACTGGGCGCCGCCGCCGGTGAGCACAACTCCGGCAATGAGCTTCTTGGCGTAACCCGAAAGTTTGATTTCGTAATCCACCTGTTCAAGAATCATCTTGGCACGGGCGTTGATAATGCCGGCCAGGGTCTTGACATAAATCTCACGCGGAGCCTGGCTACGGATACCGGGAATGGCGATGACGTCATTCTCGGAAACTGCCTGCACCAGACACGATCCGAACTTCACTTTGAGGCTCTCGGCCTGTTTCTTGAGGATATTGCACCCCTCGCGAATATCGTTGGTAATGGCGTTGCCGGCCAAGGGAAGCACGGAAGTATGGCGGATGATGCCGTCGTAGAAGATGGCGATGTCGGTGGTACCGCCGCCGATATCGACCATTGCCACGCCGGCGTCGCGGTCGCTGTCGTCCAGCACTGCCTTGGAGGAGGCCACGGGCTCGAGTACCACGCCGGCAATCTTGAGACCTGCACGCTCAACGGCGAGCTTGATGTACTGGAGGTTCTGTACATTGCCAGTGACCATATGGAAGTCGGCCATCAGCACCTTGCCAGCCACACCCACAGGAGGTACGTCACGGCTAAGAGGCTCGCGATCGACATAGAACAACTGCGGGAAGATATGGATAATCTCCTCGCCAGGCTCGAGCATGGTGTTGTACTGGTCGTGAATCAGACGATCCACATCCTCCTGCTCGATAAGTTCATGCTCGGGCGGAATCATCACACTGCCTTGGCTGGGACGGGACTTGATGTGCTGTCCGGCAATACCCACCCACACCTCGTCGATATCGACGTTGGCCTGTTCCGACGCCTCATCGACAGCCCTGCGGATGGCCTCGGAGGTGTCCTTGATGTTTTTCACCACCCCATGCTCCACGCCCGAAGAATCGGTCTTACCGAAGCCGAGGATTTTTACTCTGTCATTCTCGCCACGGATACCCACGAAGCAAGCGATCTTCGTCGTTCCGATGTCAAGTCCTACGATAATTTCAGTTGCCATAATGTATCAGTTTTTGTTATTTCGTTTCATTCTTGGTACAGACTACCTGATTGTGGTATTTGAGGCTGATGCGGGAGTAGGTGTCCCATCCGGCCCGTGGCATACCTTTTCGATAGAAAGTCAGCAGGTTGGAGAACTTCTCGTCGAGGTTCTCCACATGGCCCAGTTCCACCACATGGTTACCCAACTTAGGCACCATCATCACGTCTCGGTCACTCTCAATGAATATTTGGTCAATCAGACATCCATATTTCTCCTCTCTGTCGAGGAAAGAGGCCAACTGCAGCAGGTCAATCATCTGAGCGTTCAGGCTGTCGGGGCGCAGCGGTTCCGTGAAGTCACCGCCTGCCACCAACACATTGCAACTTCCTGTGGCCGGCATCAAAGATCCTTCTGCATCGAAATAAAGCTCCTTGGCATTGTAGTAAAGCCGCGCAATGGGTCGGCGCTGACGGGCCCGTACCACCACCTTGCCGCTGACGCTCATGGAAGCCTGCACATCCTTCAGATAAGGTACCCTCGCGGCAGCCTCGGCCACCTCCTGACGGTCAACCCGACCCACCTGCTGCTGCATCAAGGCAGGAATGGCAGTCAGAATGCTGTCGCGCACCGTCTGTCCATTGACAAGCTCGGGCACACGGCCATAGCGGATATTCACCTCAATGCCACGCACCGTGGCCCGCGAGCGAGTAACATTGGCCACCACCACAAGCACCGCCAGTGCGACAGCACCCAGAAGGATGATCAGTATTTTGACAGGTCGTTTCATAGCACTTGTTCTCTTAACACATTCTCCAACCGCGGCACCAGCCGGTCAATATCGCCGGCACCGAGGGTAACCACCACATCCGGACACAGGGCGGGCACCAGTTCGAGCACCTGGTCGGGGGTGCAAAGGTACTTCGACATGCCCGGCACCTTACGCAACACCATACTCGAAGTCACCCCGGCAATAGGTTTCTCCCGAGCAGGATAGATGGGCATCATCACAAGTTCATCGAGAGTACCCAGCACCTCGGCAAATCCGTCGGCTAGATCGCGTGTGCGGGTGTAGAGGTGCGGCTGGAAAATACCCACCACCCGTTTGCCGGGATAGAGGTAACGGATAGACTCCAGCGTGGAACGTATCTCCTGTGGATGGTGCGCGTAATCGTCGATATAGACCAACTCCTTCTCGCGAATACGGTAATCGAAACGACGACGCACTCCCGTAAAACTTTTCAGGCCGCTGCGCAACTGGTACTGATCCAGGCCGCAACTGAGCGCCACCGCCGAAGCCACCACGGCGTTCTCGACATTGTAGAGCGCCGTGCCGTCGAGTTCAAGATCGAAGAACACACCGTCGGGCGTGCGCAGGTCAAAGAAGAGGTTGCCGTTGTAAGTGCGCACGTTGATGGCATAGTAATCAGCCTCGATGCCATGGGCGGTATAGGTGGAGTATTGGGCATTCAGCGTTAAGTGTTTAGTCTCCCCATGATGGTGGTGCTCATGGCCGTATTCGACAAACTCCTCGCCGTCGAGGGTACGGAAGATACCCTCCTTCAGGAACAGGTGCCCGTCGGGGTCGGTCTGGTTAGCAAACTGGAGATAGGCCTCCATCATGTGCTCGTGGTCGCCATAGATGTCCAAGTGGTCGGGGTCTGTGGCGGTGATGACAGTCATGTGGGGATGCAGTTGCAGGAAGGAACGGTCGTACTCATCGGCCTCCACCACCATATATTCACTCTTGTGGTCGATATGCAGGTTGCTTCCGAAGTTCTTGCTGATGCCGCCCAGAAAGGCCGAACACCCGCACGGAGCCTTGCTCAGCAGGTGGGAGATCATGGCGGAGGTTGTGGTCTTGCCGTGCGTACCTGCCACTGCAATGCATTTCTTACCATGGGTCAGCTCGCCGAGTACCTGCGAACGCTTCTCCATCTTCACACCTCGCTTTTTCAGCTCCTGAAACTCATTCAACTCTTGAGGCACAGCAGGAGTATAGACCACCAGGTCGATGCCATCGGGCAGCAAGTCGGGGCGATCCTCGTAGTGGATACCGATGCCTTCGGCCTCGAGTTCAGCCGTAAGGGGCGACGGCGTTCGGTCGTAGCCGCTCACCGTGTCGCCACGCTGGTGGAAGAAGCGCGCCAAAGCGCTCATGCCGATGCCTCCTATGCCGAGAAAGTAATATCTCATTTCACAAGTCTCTCTATCTGATCCACAATCTTGTCGGCCGCTCCGCGCACAGCCAGTTTCTGTATGGCGGTGCTCATGGCCTCGCGACGGCTGCTGTCATCGAACAGTTCCTGCACACGCGGCAAGCACTGGTTGTCACAATCCACGTCGCGCACCATCAACGCGGCTCCCTTATCTACCAGGGCCAAAGCGTTCTTGGTCTGATGATCCTCGGCCACATTGGGCGACGGCACCAGTACCACAGGCTTGCCCACCAGGCACAACTCGCTGATGGCGATGGCACCTGCACGCGAAATCACCACGTCGGCAGCGGCATAGGCCATGTCCATACGCGAGATGAACTGGTGCACCTTCACCCACTCGCCCACTCCAGCGTTCTCGACGGCACGCACCGCCTCGTCGTACATCCAACGGCCCGTCTGCCACAATATCTGAATCCGCTTCTCGCGAAAGTAGTGCAAATGGTTCAACACCATCTGATTGATGGTACGTGCACCCAGACTGCCACCCACCGATAGCAGCACCCTGCCCTCGGGGTTCAGTCCGAAATGGGCACGCCCCTCGGCCGTGGTAATGTTCATGTTCTCGATGTCGGCCCGCACTGGGTTGCCGGTAAACACGATACGTTCGGCGGGGAAGAAGCGGTCCATGCCGTCGTAGGCCACACAGATGGTCTTGGCATCCTTGGCTAGCACCTTGTTGGTCAGGCCGGCATAGGAGTTCTGCTCCTGCAACAAGGTCGTGAAACCCATGTCGGCGGCGGCCTTGAGGGTAGGTTCGCTGGCGAAACCGCCCACACCCACCACGATGTCGGGTTGGAAGTCACGCAGTATCTGCTTCACCATGCGGCGGCTCTTCAGTATGCGGAAGGGCAGCTGCAGGTTTTTGACGATATTCGCCGGCGTCAGCTTGCGCTGCAAGCCTGCAATCGGCAGACCCTTGATGGGATAGCCCGCCGCAGGCACCTTTTCCATCTCCATACGTCCTTCAGCACCGACAAACAATATGTCGGCATCGGGCCAACGTTTCTTCACGGCATTGGCGATTGCCACCGCCGGGAATATGTGACCACCTGATCCTCCGCCACTTATAATCGCTTTCATATCTTGTTTTGTTATATCTTTTGTAATATCGGTTCCTTTCTTATCTATCCATCAACCCCTTGTCCATAATTCCTTCGTTTCACCTCCGTCTCACCTCCGTTGACCGACGGAGGTGAGACGGTGGGATTACGTTGTTGTATCAGAGGGGGTGTCTTGTATCTGCTTGGCTTCCGCCTCCTTATTATACACGTCGGCCGCAACCGACTGAATGATACCCAATCCGCACCCCATGAAGAGATAGGCCGTACCTCCATAGGAGATGAAAGGCAGCGTCTGTCCCGTGACAGGCAGCACACCCACGGCAACGCACATATTCACAAGGGCTTGGAGATAAATCACCGTACCGAGACCCGCCACCGTCAAGGCCCCGAAGCGGCCCTTGCAGCGCCAGGCCAGACGGACACAGCGGAAGTAGAGGATGCCATAGAGGGCAAAGACGATGATGCCGCCCAACATGCCTGTTTCCTCGATGATGACAGCATAGATGAAGTCGTTATGCGCCTGCGTCATCAGACGGGCGTGAACCGTGTTTCCAATGCCAGTTCCTAACACACCACCACGGGCGATGGCCATGCGAGACATATTCTCCTGCGTCAGTTCGTCGGGGTTGGGGTTAATCCACGAATAGACACGGTGGCCCCAAGTGTCTTGACGCTCGAACATCTGCTCTTGAGTCTGGCCGGTGGTCAGCGTGCGCTCATAGCGGAAGTAGTTGATAGCCAAAAATGCCACTACTGCTACCAAGCCTATCAGCAGCAGACGCCACCACCACTTGCGGTTCACGCCACCGAAATACATCATCACATAGCAGGCCAGGAATATCAATGCGGCGGTGGAGAAGTTGGTCGGGAACACCAGCGCCACCACCAGCACCATGTATATCATCAGTTGCAGGAAGGTCCCTATCTCGTTCAGATGGTCTTTCTTCAATGCCAACATGCGAGCGATGAACACTATCAAGACTATCTTGGCAATCTCGGAGGGCTGGAACTGGCCGATGACAGGAATCCTGATCCAGCGGCCGAACGCCAACGCCACCACCAGCAATACCAGAGCCACCCAATAACCCAGCAAGGCAAACCGCGAGAAGAACCTGTAATTGACCCTCGATAGGAGGATGACGGCCACATAGGTGACCACCACAATGATAAGATGGCGTAGGAAGAGCGATGTGGGGGTCTTGGTGGAGAAGAAGGAATAGGCATATAGCCCTATGGAGCTATAGACTTCAACCAACGAGAAGATGCTGAGCAGCAGAAACACCACCCAGATTACCTTATCTCCCCTGAACAACCTTCCCGTTTTCATAGTTCATTGACCTCGTGACGGAACATAGCACCCTGTTCCTGTGTACTATGGCCGTTGTAGCATGCCGGAGAATAGACAACCCTCACTTCGTCTTCGGACTCATAGTGATAGGCACGCTGCAGGGCTTCGGCCATGGTGGAGCAGCAGACGATGGAAGGAATGATGCCCCGGAAAGTGTAATGCATGCGGTCTTCGACATCGCCGACCACAAGGAGCATCCTCACCTTACGCAACGCCGGAGGCACGAGACGGCTGTAGTCGGCCGTCTGGTCGTTGGCGTCGGCTATCCAGACAAGTCCGCCTTGCAGGGAGTCGAGCGAATACCACGAAGCGTTGATGGTACGTGCGGCGGCATCGTTGATGTACTCGCGTCCACGGACACGGGCCACAAACTCCAGACGATAGCGAGTGTCTTCCAAGCGGTTGAAGCATGCCCTGAGACTGGCGTCACGCATGCTCTTCAAACGCTGCACGTCGATGCCCGCCAGCCCGGGATGGATTCTGTCACGGCCCTGTTTAGCCAATGTTTCAATAGTCATTATTCAGTCTGTATTATTTTGTTTCTATCTGATTTTCAAAGTCGAGAGGGTAAAGACCGCCAACAGGATGGCGATGATGACAAAACGCATGACCACCTTCTCCTCGGCCACGCCCTTCTTCTGATAATGATGATGTAAAGGCGACATGAGGAAGGGGCGCTTCTCCACCGGCACCGGCACTCCGACGGGGAGTTTGTGCTTGCGGCGGTAGCGTTTGCAGCCCGCGGTCTGGATAATCACCGAGAGGTCTTCGACAAGATAGATGCCGCAGAGCAACGGAAGGAGTAACTCCTTACGAATCAGCACTGCAAAAACAGCAATAATGCCGCCGATGGCCAGCGAACCCGTGTCGCCCATAAAGATTTCAGCAGGGTGGGTGTTGTACCATAGGAAGCCCAGCGTGGCTCCCACAAAGGCGGTGCTGAAGACAGCCAGTTCACCGATATTGGGCAGGTAAATGATATTCAAGTATCCGGACATGATGATGTTGCCGCTCACCCATGCCAGCAGTGCCAGAGCACCGCCATTGACAGCCGCCACACCAGTGGCGATACCGTCGATGCCGTCGGTGAGGTTCGAAGCGTTGCTAACAGCGGTGACAATGAAAATGACAATTAGGACAAAGACAACCCAAGCATAGTCGGCGGCCCACGGACCCATCCACGACACCAGACACGTGTAGTCAAATTCGTTGTTCTTCACAAAGGGGATAGTGGTCTTCATGGGGTCGGTGATGTCGGGATGGAAGGTGATGAGCAGTCCCACCGCCAGGCCCAACAATATTTGGCCAAAGACCTTATACTTGCCTGGCAGACCAGCCTTGCCACGGGTCTTTTTCAGATAGTCGTCGAGGAAGCCCACCATGCCCATCCACACCGTGGTGCCAATCATAATCAGCACATAGATATTGTCCAACTTGGCAAAGAGCAGTGTTGGGATGACAATGGCCGCCAGAATGAGCAGACCGCCCATCGTGGGTGTCTTGGCTTTGCGTTCGGCACCTTCAAGTCCCAACTCCATACGCACCTCGTCCATTATTCCCAGCCTGTTCTGAATCCAGCGGATGAACGGTTTTCCCAGCACCAGCATGATGAATAACGAGGTGATGATGCTGGCCGCCGAACGGAACGAGATGTACTGAAAGACACCCGCGCCAGGCACTCCCAGACTATTATGCAACCAATCAAACAGATAATATAACATAACTTTAAAACTCTATTTCTCTATTACGTTCAGTTCTTTCTCCAGTTCCTCCACATCGTCGAAGTGACTGCGCACCCCATTCACTTCCTGATATTTCTCATGGCCTTTACCTGCCACCAGCACAATGTCGCCCTCTTTAGCCATCATGCAGGCTGTGCGGATGGCCTGACGACGGTCGGTGATGCGCACCGTGTGACTCAACTGCTCGGCAGTAAGACCGGCCTCCATCTCGTCAAGAATGGCATCGGGATTCTCCGTGCGGGGATTGTCGCTGGTAAGTACCAGCTTATCACTTCCTTCCGAAGCAATTTTGGCCATCTCTGGACGTTTGGTGCGGTCGCGATCACCACCGCAACCTACTACGGTGATGAGTTGCTGGGTGGGACGACGGATGCCATCAATGGTAGAGATGACATTCTGCAAAGCATCTGGGGTATGGGCATAATCGACGATGGCGGTAATTCCTCGGCCATTGACATACTGGAATCTTCCGGGAGCAGCCTCCAACATACTCAGCAGCCGCAATACTTCGTCCTTCTCCACCCCGCAAAGCACGGCGGCGGCATAGATGGCAGTCAGATTGTAGGCATTGAAACGACCCACCAATCGGCACCACAACTCGCTGCCGTTAATGGAAAGGTGCATACCCTCGAAAGTATTCTCTATCAGACGGCTACGGAAATCAGCATTGTACTGCAACCCATAGGTATAAACCTTGGCGCGGGTGTTCTGCACCATCACGCGTCCGTTCTTGTCATCCACATTTACCAACGCCCACGCTTCCTTGGAAAGACCGTCGAAGAACCCCTTCTTGGCAGCGATGTAGCTGGCCATAGTCTTGTGGAAGTCCAGGTGGTCATGGGTAATATTGCTAAAGATGGCGCCGGCAAACTCCACACCCGCAATGCGATGCTGCACCACTGCATGACTGCTCACTTCCATGAACGCATATTGGCAGCCGGCATCCACCATACGGCGTAGCAGTTGATTGAGTTCCAAAGCGTCGGGGGTGGTATGGCCCGTAGGCAGTTCCTCCTCGTCAATCTTATTGACGATGGTGGAGATTAGTCCCACATGGAAGCCCAACATACGGAACATCCGGTGCAGGAGGGTAACGGTGGTGGTCTTGCCGTTGGTGCCGGTGATACCGATGAGTTTTATCTGCTCCGACGGATGACCGTAGAAGTTGGCCGCCATCAGTCCAAGGGCGACACTGCTGTCAGGCACCTTCACGTAGGTCACGCCTTGTGCCAATGTGCCGGGCAACTCCTCGCACACCACGGCCACAGCCCCTTTCTCCACGGACGACGCTATGTAGTTATGGCCATCGACCTTCGTGCCGCGCTGAGCGACAAAGAGCGTACCCGGCTCGACCCCTCGTGAATCAAATTGAAGAGCTTTCACCTCCACCTGTTCCGAGCCGGTCACCTCAGCCGCTATTCCTTTTAATATATCTTTCAGCTTCATCTGTAACTTTATCTAAGAGTCAATTCCACCCGTGTTCCATGCTTCGCGTTGGTACCAGCCTTGGGCGTTTGCGACAGCACGCGTCCGTAGCCATTCACCTTTGCACGGTAACCCATCTCCTGTAGCAACTCCACGGCATCCTTGGCTGTCATTCCGTTGCAGTTGGGAATCCGTCCGTGGGCAGGTTCATAAGGATAATACTGCGCTGGAGTGCTGTCAGTCGCTTCCCGATAGACCACCCAGCGAGCCATCGTGTCGGCAGTACGGTACGGCTGACGCAAGGTCTTGTAAAGTTTTCGCATCTGGCTTTGGTCGGCACGCTCCGCCGTGGGACGTTGCAGAGCCATCGCACTGTCTTCTTCCAACTTCGGCCACACCGATTTCACCGCCCCATCGCTCAATCTCTTATCCACGGCCACCACACAGTCGCTGATGGCTTTGAACACCGTGGCTGCCTGACGGCCATAGTACGGGATGTTTTCCAACACCACCAGACAGGTGTAACGCGGATTCTCCGAGGGGAAGAAACCCGCAAAGGAGGCATTGTATCGCTTGACATTGGCATAACTGTGTACTGCCGTACCAGTCTTTCCAGCAATGCCGTAGGTGTTATTCTTGATATTGTTGCCCGTACCGTGCTCCACCACACCCTCCAGCATGGTACGCATCATGCGGGCACTCTCGCGGCTACACATCCTCGGATTGAGCACGACAGGTTTGTTTTCAATCAATCGGTCACCGTCCAACACACCTTTGCAGAATATCGGCTTCACCATACGTCCATCGGCGGCCAAGCCATTATAGAAGGTGATGAGTTGCAGTGCACTGACACGGGTGGAATAACCGTAACAGAAATTCAGAAAGTCTCGGTTAGAAGCATGCAGGTTGTTGATACGCGAGTCGTACTCACGGGCTTTTACGTCGGGATGCAGCTTCTCGTAGGGGAACATGCGCTCCACCAAATGGCGTAGCGTATCGCGTCGGTCGGCATAGAGACGCCAGCCCAAGTCACTCATACCCACGTTCGACGATTGCTCGATAACCTCTCGTACATTCAGCGAGTCGCGACCTGCCAACGTGTGGTCGTCCTTGATTTCACCATACTTTCCACCAAAGTTCTTGTAACCCGAGGCAAGCATCATGGCGGTGTCAATCTTGATGGAGGGATCGTTGAGCATGGCAGTGAGAATGACGGTCTTAAAGGTAGAACCAGGCTCATATACGTCACTCACTGCCACATTGCGGTCACGTACCTCCAGATAGTCACGCAAGGAAGTGTCCACAGCCAAATTAGCACACGCCAGCACATAGCCCGTCTGCATCTCCATCAGTATGGCACATCCTGCCGAGCCGCCGTATTGCCGCAACGCCCTCCGCAACTCGCTCTCGGCAATGTCCTGATAGCGGGTGTCAATGGTGGAGACAATGCTGCGTCCATTCACCTTGCCCTGCAACACGATGGTATCCACCTTGTCCAGGTCGGTACGCACCGGCACCTCTTTCCTCACATGCTGTTCCTCTGGCAGCCAGATACCCTTGGTCAGGCGGCGGCAGCGGAACAACCCGTCCTGGCCACGCAAGATACTGTCGTATGCCCCTTCCAAACCCGTGTAAGTAGAACTCTCACGTTGGTTCTGGAATCCAATGGTGTTGCCAGCCATATTGCCGTAAATATGGGCACGCTCTTGATGCACCACACTCTGGCCATCGACCTGACGCACCACCCCTCGACTCCACCCCGGCAGATGGCAGATCTGCAGCCACACTGAGTAGGGCACATGACGCTCTACCAAAAAGCAGCGGCGAGGCTTCTCTTTGACGCGCTCGCCCGCGAGGCGGTCACGGTAATATTGAGCCGTCTTCTGTGGCATCGCCTCCGACAACAGAGTGCACATACTGTCGAGATAAGTATAGAAATTGGTATCAGTGATGGGACCGCTCTCAATGGGCAGGCCTTTCCTGTCATACTTCGGATGGCCGTACTCGTCAAGTTCCACAACATTGTGAAGATCCAAGTACAGGTCGCATTCGGTGACGTTGGTAGCCAGTATCTTGCCGTCACTGGAGTAAATATTGCCCCTTCGGGCAGGGTCTGTCCGAACATCGGCCTCGCGCTTCTCGCCTCGGGTCCTCCATTCGTCGCCGTGCACCCATTGTATATTGATGATGCCGGCCACAATAGCCACTCCCACACCCAAAGTGAGCAGTAGGTAGAGCACCGTCGTGCCGACCTTCATTCTCTTATCATTATTATTATGTTCCTGTTCTTTCAATTTACGACTTTCAAATTTCAATTTTCAATTTCATACGGCGGTCCGCTGGTGATGCCCACGCCCGTTTCTTTCAAGTCCTCGGCAATTTGTGAAATCTTCACGCTCTGCTGGTATTGTTTTTGCATCTGTATGCGATGCTCGCGCAGGTAGTTGATGCGTTCCTCTGTAGCGGCCTTCTCACGACTCAGGCTCTCCACACGATAGCGGTTGCTCACTATCAGCAGCAGATACACCAGACAGAGCAGCACCAACGGTATTTGTTTCAGCACCAACTTGTCAGCCAGAACATCGCCACCCAACACTTTGCCGATACCTCGGGCCGCCTTGTCGGATGGTCTCACCTTCCCCTCCTTCTCTTCGGGTGTGAGGGATGTGGCCGTTTCGACAGACTCAACCTGCTCCTCTCTCTTTTCTAAAGAGGGCTCGGGGGTGGAACTATTTTCCAGTCCTTCCTCTACCACCTTTTCTCTGAACCTGTTTCCCATATTAACTTAACACTAAACACTTAGCACTTAACACTCATTTTCTCCCCTACCCTCAACATCGCACTGCGGGCACGGCTGTTCCGAGACACCTCCTCCTCCGAGGCGGTGCATTTCTTCACCTGGCGCATCGGCGACAACGGGTTGCCGTAGAAATCCTTCTCCACCTTGCCCTCGAAGTTGCCGCTCCGCATGAAGTTCTTCACCAGACGGTCTTCCAACGAGTGGTAGCTGATTACCACCAGACGGCCACCATCCTCCATCAACTCGGCAGCCTGCTGCAACATCACTTTCAAGGCCTCCAACTCTCCGTTCACCTCGATACGCAAAGCCTGGAAAAGCATCGCCAAATACTTGTTTTCCATTCCACGAGGCAGATGCTTCGACACGGCCGCCTTCAGGTCGCCTGTGGTCACTATCTCTGCTTCCGCTCTCCACTTCACTATGGCACGGGCCATCTGCCTAGCATTCGGCAACTCGCCGTAGAGACGCAGCAACCGGCACAATTCCTCCTCGTCGCTGTTGTTCACCAATTCGCGAGCCGACAGCGACGCCTGTCGGTTCATACGCATATCCAACTCGCCGTCGAGACGGGTTGAAAAACCCCGCTCAGCCGTGTCAAACTGATGGCTGCTCACCCCCAGGTCGGCCAGCACACCATCCACCCTCCGCACCCCGTGCAACCGCAGGAAAGCCTTCAAATGGCTGAAATTCTCATTGATGAACGTAAACGAAGGCCCACCACCGACGCATTCACGCATCAACGCACTTGCACACTCTGCCGCGTCCCCGTCCTGGTCGAAGGCATAAAGCCTGCCCCCGGAACCGAGCGCCTTGAGGATGGCACGCGAATGGCCGCCGCCGCCGAAGGTCACATCCACATAGATGCCTTCAGGACGTATGGCGAGACCCTCGACGGCCTCGGCAAGCATCACCGGTGTATGGTACTCATTGGTCATTCGTCGCAACCGACCCCTCTACGCGAGGATGCGCCCCGAGCAACTCCTCCGCACGAAGTGCAAAGTCGCCACCCGAAGAGTTCATCTTGTCGTAGGCCTCCCGGCCCCAGAGCTCTATGAACTTACCAGTCGATTGCAACACAATCTCTTTCGCCTTGGCTATCACATGCTTCTGCTCGGCAGGCACCAGCAGGCGGTCGTTCGAGTCCAGCTCGATGATGTTGCCTTCGGTGAGTTTGCGCAGCAGCTCGCGGTCGGTGCGGCGATAGGGATTCAGTTTTTCCTGGAGTTTCTCCACTTCCTCCCTGAAACTGGCATAGGTCCACAACTCCAAACACTCGGCATAGACACTCTGGCGGATCACGAAACGCCCGTCCTCCGTCTCCAACTGCCTCTTCAAGGCAATCGGAAACTTGAAACGGCCGTTCGAATCGACCTTACAGTACTCTTTACCAAGTATTAACGCCATTTTAGCCTACTATTTTTCAGGTTGTAAAATTACGAAGAAATTCCCAATTATTACCAAAAAAATACTTTTTTTGCCTTTTTTAACCAATTTTTGTTGTTCATAACCCTTAACGCAGTTCTGCAGAAAATGTTTCAAAAAAAATCAAAAATATTATCCAAACATCATACAATCAGTCCTCCAACCTACTGGACACTGGTCACCGACCACCGGTCACCGACCACACTGTCACCTGTTGAAAACTTTCCACCGTACCTCACACAATCCTCTGGCGTCAAGCCTTGAATCCCCTTTAACCTTATAGAACCCTTATAGAAACCTTATAGTGCCTATATACAGCATATATTGTCACAGCGATGATTGGGCTTAATTTGGAAGCAACAATTAGAGAATCAATGCTGTCTCATCGGTAAAAGGGGATATCCTCACAATAAATCACGGATGCGCGCGTTAATCTGATGTTGTCAATGAAGAAACTACAAATCATACTCAGCCTCCTGTCGCTGCTCCTGCCCGCCACAGCGCAGCAGAACAATCAAGCCTATGAAGGGCGCGACTTCTGGGTGGGATTTATTGCAGATGGCGGCAGCGAGCAACCGAAACAGTTGAGTCTGATAGCCTACGGTGACACAGCCTGTACCATCACAGCCAACAACCCTCTGATGGGCTGGCAACAAACAATCTCACTCTCGGCGGGTTCTAGTGTCGCCATCACCCTGCCTGTTTCCGCCCAGCCCGAACATTACTCATCCACCGAAACCAAGGGATTCCATATCACCTCCACGGCCCACATCCACCTCATTGCCCAGCTTGGCTCGCTTGCCTCGCGCGGAGTTTCGAGCATTCTTCGCACCGAAGCCCTAAGAACCCGTTATATCGTACTCGACTATCCGTCCGATCCCACCCTAATTAATTACACTGGCGCTTCTGTTTGCATCGTGGCCACAGAGAACAATACCACCATCGAGTTCACCCCGCCATGCAACCTGTACGCCCTGTCAGGCGACCCTACCGCACCCACTGCCAACTCTCCTACCACCCACACTTTCGCCACTGCCGGACAAACACTAACCCTCATGGCCAACAGTGCCAATGCCACCCTCAGCGGCATGGAAATCACTTCAGACAAACCCATTGCCGTCTTTCAAGGGAACCGGCTAACCGGCGTACCCCATTCAACCCCCAGTGGCGATCTTTTGTATGACCAAACAATACCTGTAGAACAATGGGGCCAAAGTTATGCGCTGGTACCCACCCGAGGACGCTCCGTTGGCGACCGGGTGCGTGTGGTGGCCGACTCAGCCTGCACCGTTACTCTCAGCACCGGTAGTTCCTACACCCTGACCAGTCATGGAGCGACAGAATTCGACCTGCCTGCCAACCAACCCTGCATCCTCACCTCCACCAAACCTGTTAGCGTGGGCCTCTGCTCCAAAGGTTCAACCTATGGCGGAGAGCTTGGAGACGGGTCGCTGGTCATGCTGACTCCTATGGAACATACTGTAACCCAGGGTCGATTTATCACCTTCGCCTCACAACGAATCAACAGTTGGTTTGTGACCGTCACGACCAACCAGCCCTCCACCATGACGCTTGATGGGAGCAACATTTATTCCCAATTCGGTTCTATTGGCTCCACCGGCTATAGCTACGCCCGCATCAACATAACAAACGGAGTCCATTCACTTGCGAACAGCGCCGGTTCCTTCACAGCCTGGACCTACGGCATTGGCAATGTGGAGAGTTACATATACAACGTCGGTTTCGCACTCGACTCCATTCCACCACAAGTGCACGACACCGTAGAATACTACGACACCGTGTGTAAAGGGGAGGCTTACAACAGGTACGGGTTCATCATCAACGAAGCCCTGACCGCAAATGTTGGAACCTTTACCCACCAAAGAGTTGCCTCCACGGAAGACACACTATTTCACCATGTGCTTCACCTCACCGTGCTGCCCGTGCCGGAAGAGACACACCTGACAGAGAACATCGTCATCGGCGACACGCTGTCCTATGCCGATACCCTGCTGACCACAGCGGGCACCTACATGTTCCATCTCACCGCAGCCAACGGATGCGACTCCGTCGTAACCCTACAACTGACCGTTCATCTGCCCCAAGACACGGTGGAATACTACGACACTCTCTGCCTTGGCGAGAGCTACGACAGCCTCGGTTTCAGCGCCACCCCCAACGTCTCCGGCCCCATTCTCTTTGAACGTAACTCGGTAACCGACAGCGTCATCACCCACATTGAGCTACACCTGCAAGTGTGGCCCACCTACGATATCGAGGTCACCCAGACCCTCACCGGCGGTGAGGCCCTGCACTTCGCCGACACCCTTATCTACACGGCAGGTGAATACCTATTCCATTTCCTCACCGTACATGGCTGCGACTCTGTGGTCACACTGAAAGTCATCGACTGCTCTGAAGCAAGAAGACCTTGTGTGAACCTGAACCGCGACTTTGTGGATTACGACACCCCGGTGCTGGTCCTCTCCGACTGCACCGACGGCAGCACCTCGTCGCTGTGGAGCTTCGACGACGGTGTCAATATCCGACTGCCGCGGGCACGCCGACAGTTCCATCCCCCACTACCTGACAGTGTCTCCATCAACCTGCACACCTGCGACTCCATCGGTTGCTGCACCGATACCACATTCAGCATCCCCTGCCGCATCCGCTCCGTATGGTTCCCCAACGTTTTCACCCCCGATGCCGAAAACAACAACCGCTTCGGCTGCCACACCTCGATGGATGTCGTCGAATTCGAACTCTACATCTACAACCGCCTCGGCCTACTGGTCTATAGCACCAACGACATCAACGCTCCCTGGGACGGCTCCCACGACGGAACTCCCTTGCCGCAAGCCACCTATGCATACCGATGGCACCTGCGCGACCAGTACAACGACATCCACTTCGGCACTGGTACAGTCACTCTTCTCAGATGAAACACCGATGCCCAATACTAATATTTCTGCTGCTGCCACTCCTTGCGGCGGCACAAGTCAGCTGTCCTCCTTTGGCATTGCCGTGGTTCGAGGACTTCGAAACGGGCTTCACTCAGAACGGCGGATGGATCAACACCACCCTCGACAGCACCTACCACTACGACGACCACTGCTGGACACACTGCCTGCTCCACTATCCCGGCTGGCGCAGCATGACCACCTTCGAATACCTCTCCGTTACGCCTCCCGTCGTACGCAACAACTTGTTGCACATTGAGAAATCCTACTGGGACTTCAACGGCACAGAGCCCGGCGAACTCACTGCCGTCACGCCTCCATTGACCGCACCTCCTGTGGCGGTGCGTTTCCATGCCTATTGCATCATGGCCTGTGTCCACGGTCCAACCATCACCGACCAGCTGCATGACACCGTCTTTGCCGACGGGGTGCCGGTGGCTATCGGCTATATCACCGACAACAACGACCCGATGGGCAGTTATATCCCTTTGGACACGGTCTATGTCCGCAGTTATGACTTCCTCAACAAGAGCGTGGTATGCTCCGACCTGCACGGCATCACCATCCCCCCGCCACGGCGGCTGATATTCCGTGTAGCCGAACCGATGGCCGACTGGCGCGGCAACGTCATGATTTATATCGACAGCCTGACCGTCAGTAACGACACGCTAAACTGCGACAACTACCACCGTCCAACCACCTGCGACAATATCACCCTCGGACGTGAATTCTGGGGCATGAACCTGTGGAACACTGGATGGCGGGGAAGTATGCAATACCGTGAAGTGACCGCCATCCGACGCAACAGCCTCACCCTCACCATCGAAGACGTGGATGGACTCACCTTCACCGCCAACTACGCCTATCCCTCAGGCTTTGATTCCTATATTTCTTTTGGCATCCAAAACGTCATCCCCTCCGTTCAGACTCTCGGAGTACCCTACGACGGTGGTTTCCGCGTCCTTGCCGACAGTGATATCGAAGTAGTGGCCCACAGCTACGACAAGGGTAACTTCGAAACCTCCAAGCTGTTGGACATCTCCGCTCTCGACACGCACTATATCATCCAAGACTATCCTCCCTCCGACCCCTGCCGCACACAGGTGGGCTTTGTGGCCACCGAGGACAGCACGGTGCTCACAATGACCCTGCCCTGCGAGACCGAGAACAGCGCCGGCGACCCCTATCCTGCCGGCACCACGCTGACCACCACCCTCATGCGGCGACAGAGCCTGCTGCTGGTCAGCCGTAGCACCAACGCTTCCTACTCTGGCATGGAAGTACGCTCCAACGGCAAGCCTTTCGCCGCCTTCTCCGGTGCCGTGTGGACCGCCGTGCCCAACACAGCGACAAATGCCGACCGCGACCACCTCTTCGAGCAAATCATCCCCGTCAAATACTGGGGACGCGAGTTCGTGGTGGCGGGAGCGTCGGCACAACAGGGCTACAACCGCCTGCGCATCACCTCGTCGGCCGACGGCTGCATCGTGGCCGTCGATGGAGTGGTCATCGACATCCTGGCCCGCGGTGCCACCTGCGACCACACCCTGCCGGCGCAGAGCCAGGTGCTCATCACCTCCACCCAGCCCGTGCTCGTGACCCTCTACCTTGACAGCTACAGCCTCAGCGGAAACATCGGCAATCCCGCCTCGGTCACCATACCGCCCGTCAATCGCGGCATCTGCCGCAGTCTCTTCCTCAACTTCCATAACGAGCAACCTCTGCAACACTACCTCATTATCGTCTGCGACACAGCCTACGACTCCGCTTTGCTCCTCGACTCACTGCCCCTCCCCTCCTCCGACTCCGTCGCCACCATCAATCACTATCGCGTGCACCGCATTCCCGTCTCCAGCGTTCTCCATTATGGTTACCACAGCATCGAGACCTCCGGCGGCGAGCCCTTTGTCGGCTACGTCTATGGTGTGGGCGACCATGAAAGTTACGCCTTCATGCTGGGATTCAACCCCGTACCGCAACTCGACACCGTCACTCTCACCGACACCGCCTGCCAGCACCAAGCCTATCGGCGCGGTCCGTTCGACCTGCCGGCCAGGGCCCTGTCCGATGTCGGGACCTTCCTCTTCACCGCCGAGATGAGCACTGAAGAGGAGAACAGCCTCTACTGCCTGCAACTCACCGTGTTGCCGTCGCCCCACATCCACCTCCATGACACCCTCATACCCGGGGATACCCTGTGGGTAGGCGACAGCGCCTTGACGCAACCCGGCACCTACACCCTCCGCCTCACAGCCACCAACGGATGCGACAGCGTCGTCACCGTCAGCCTCGCCTCCTGCCTGCCCGAGGCCTGCTACAGCCTCAGCCGACCCTTCATCGACTACGACCATCCCGTGGTCACCTTCACCGACTGCACCGAGGGCGCCACCCTGAGCCAATGGCTCTTCAGCGACGGCAGCACCTACACGGGCTCGCCCCTGAGGCACCAGTTCCGCCACCAGCTTCCCGACAGCCTCAACGTGACCCTCCACACCTGCAACCGTCTCGGCTGCTGTGCCGACACCACCTTCCCATTGCCGTTACAGATCCGCTCCGTATGGTTCCCCAACACCTTCACACCCAGTGCCGAGAGCAACAACCGCTTCGGAGCCGTGACCTCGATGGAAGTATCCGAATACGAACTCGTTGTCTTCAACCGACGTGGACAGGAGGTCTTCCACACCACCGACATCCGCATCCTGTGGGACGGCACCTTTGGCGGCACACCCCTGCCTCAGGGCTCCTACGTCTATCGCTGGAATCTGCGCGACACCACCGACCTGCAGCAGCATGGCACCGGTACCGTCACCCTGCTGCGATGACACCCCTTTGACAAACCATCAACTCCGTATCAACTCCGTTGCCCCTCCGTCTCACCTCCGTCTCACCTCCGTTGACGGACGGAGGAAGGACGGTGAGTGGACGTAGCGGGAACGGAGGGGGTGGCTCGGGACTGCTTCGTGACTGCAAAATCTCTTTTCCTCTTGCGGAGTCAAGATTTTTTTGTATCTTTGCATCGTGATAAGGAATTCAAATTATAAATTATTAAAACAATAAAACAATGAAACTTCGTACTTTAGTGATTGCAATGGTCCTTACGGTGATGCTTCCCAGCGTGGCACGCGCCGACGAGGGCATGTGGCTCCTGTCCCTAATTGGGAAGAACTACGACGACATGCGGCGCGCCGGCTTCCAGCTAACGCCCGAGGACATCTACAGCGTGAACCAAAGCTGCCTGAAAGACGCCATCGTGGGTCTCGGCAACGCCGGCAGCCCATTCTGGCACTTCTGCACCGGTGAAATTATCTCGTCGAAAGGCCTGGTGAGCACCAACCACCACTGCGGCTACGGCAAGCTGCAAGAGCACTCCACCGTGGAACACGACTACCTGCGCGACGGCTTCTGGGCCTACACCATGGAGCAGGAGTTGCCCAACCCGGGCCTGACGGCCTCCATCCTGGTGCGCATGGAAGATGTGACCGCCAAGGTGAAGGAATCGCTGCGCGACGACATGAGCGAGGGCGACCGCGAGGCGGCCATCAAGAAGGTATGCTCCCAGATCGAGGAGGAAGCCGTGGAAGGCACCAAGTATGCCGCCAAGGTGAAACCCATGTTCAACGGCAACCAGTTCTTCCTGTTCGTACATATCATCTACCGCGACGTACGTCTGGTGGGAGCTCCCCCGAGCTCGATGGGCAAATTCGGCGGCGACACCGACAACTGGAGCTGGCCGCGCCACACCTGCGACTTCTCCATGTTCCGCATCTACACCGACAAGGACGGCAACCCCGCCGACTACAGCCAGGACAACATCCCCCTCGAACCCAAACACCACCTGCCCGTGAGCGCCGGCGAGTTAAACGACGGCGACTTCGCCATGGTGATGGGCTTCCCTGGCACCACCGACCGCTTCCTGACCAGCTACGGCCTCGAGGAGACGATGGACATCACCAACAAACTGCGCTATGAACTGCGCACCGTGAAAATCAACATCTTGCGCGAAGAGATGGCCGCCGACCAGGCCACCCGCATCAAATACGCCTCCAAGTATGCTTCCTGCTCCAACTACTGGAAATACAGCAACGAGCAGAACAAAGCCCTGAAGAACCTGAACACCATGGGTGTGAAAAAAGAGGTGGAGAAGGAATTCAACAACTGGGCCCGCTTCCAACGCAGCCCCAAATACAGCAACGCACTGGGCCTCATCAAGAAAGGTTACGCTGCCCGCCGCAGTGCGGAGGAAGCCAACATGTATGTGCTGGAGGGCCTGCTGACCGGCCCCGAGGCTCCGATGTTCGCCACCCGCCTGTGCCGCTCGTTCCAACGCGACCTCGAGAAGGACAAGGAGGCCGACCTGAGCCGCTACGAGGCCTATGCCGCCAACTTCTTCAAAGACTATGACGAGCGCGTCGATCGCCGTCTGTCGGCTGCATTCTTCGAGTATGTATATACCCACATGAATCCCGACATCTGCCCGAATTTCCTCAAGGATGCCCATAAAAAATACAAAGGCAACTGGGAGAAATATGTGAACGACCTCTACAGCAAGAGCATCTTCTCCAACCAGGAGAACCTCGGAAAATTCCTCCTCAAACCCAACGCCAAGCAATTGGAGAAAGACCCGCTGGCCGCCGCCGGCATGGAGGCCATGGACATCTACTTCGGCCTCGACGCCTCGGTGTCGCAGGAATCCAAAGACGAGCTGCAACGCGGCATACGCGACTTCACCGACGGTGTGCTGCAAATCAACGAGGGCAAGAAACTGATGGCTCCCGACGCCAACTCGACCATCCGCCTCACCTATGGCAACGTGATGAGCTACGAGCCCAAGGACGGCCTCATCGCCAAACACTACACCACCATGAAGGGAGTCATCGACAAGGAAGGCCCCGTGGGAACCGAGTTTGAAGTGCCTGAGCACCTGAAGGAGCTCTACGCCCAGAAGAACTTCGGCAACTATACCAACCGCCGCGGTGAGATGCCCACCTGCTTCATCACCAACAACGACATCACTGGTGGCAACAGCGGATCTCCCGTCATCAACGGCAAGGGTGTACTCATCGGACTGGCCTTCGACGGCAACAGCGAGGCCATGAGCGGCGACATCGACTTCGAGGAGAACCTACAACGCTGCATCTGCCTCGACAGCCGCTACATGCTGTGGGTCATCGACGTCTATGCCGGTGCCCGCAACCTCATTGAGGAAATGGATATCGTAAGATAATCCATAACCTATATTATTGGATATCGTAAGATAATCCATAACCTATGTTATTGGATATCTACCAATGAAACAAGTCCAGCGACAGCAACTGCAACAGAAGTTCTCGCCTCAGCAGATACAGCTGATGCGGCTGTTGCAGTTGCCTGTCACCGACTTGGAACAGGCCATCAAAGAAGAAATCGAGAAGAATCCGTTGCTTGAGGCCGAAACACAGGACGAACAGCCACTGCCCGACAACGACCACAGCGACTGGGATGCCGACGAGGAGGACGATTTCGGCTACGACTATCGCGAACACCTGGAGAGCGACCCCAACGCAATGAGACGCGAGTTTGTGGTGAGCGACAACCAGTCGGCCAACGAACGGCTGATGCAACAACTTTCCCTGCGTCCCCTCTCCGAACGACAACGCCTGATAGCCACAGAAATTATCGGCACCCTCGACGATGCCGGCTATTTAGGCCGCAGCCTGGACCTGATTGCCAACGACATGGCTTTCCGGCAAGGCATCGAGGCCACAGTGTCGGAGGTGGAAGAAGCCCTGGGCATCGTGCAAAGCCTCGACCCTGCCGGCATCGGCGCTCGCTCGCTGCAAGAGTGTCTGTTGCTGCAACTGGGAAGGAATTCAGAACTCAACATTCAAGATTCAACCCGTACAATCGCCACTGCAATTGTACGCGACCTCTTCGACGACTTTGCCAACCACCGCTACGAACGCATCTGCGAGAGCCTCGACATCAGCGAGGAAGAGTTTGAAGAAGCCGCCGACATCATCCGCCACCTAAACCCCAAGCCCGGCGGCTCCTCGGCAGCCGACAACGACGGCGCCACTGCTGTCATCCCCGACATCGTAGTCACCCAACACGACGGACAGTTGCAGTTCTACTTGAACGATAGTCATCTGCCGCGGTTGAGCCTGAACACCTACTATACCGAGATGCTGCATGAGATGGAACAACAGCAAGGTGCCGACCGCTCCACATTGCAGTTCCTCCGCTCCAAACAGGCCGATGCGCAAGGCTTTATCGACCTGCTCCAGCAACGCCACGACACCATTGTTCGCATCATGCGCTACCTTGCGAAGCACCAAAGGAGATTCCTGCTCACAGGAGACCCCGACCAGATGGTGCCCCTGAGACAACGCGAGGTGGCCGAAGCCACAGGACTGGACATCAGCACCGTGAGCCGTATGGCCAACAGCAAATACTTGCGAACCGACTTCGGCACCATCGCCCTCAAAGAATGCTTCTCCAAGGGCATGGCCACCGACAACGGAGAAGAAGTGGCCATCGATACCATCAAGCAACGATTGTCGGACCTCATTGATAAAGAAGACAAACAAAATCCGCTGTCGGACGATGCAATAGCCAAACTGCTCAACCAACAGGGGCTTCCCTTGGCTCGCCGCACAGTGGCAAAATACCGTGAACAACTGGGGCTGCCGGTGGCTCGCCTGCGTCGCACACTGACGATTCTGCTCATGTTGTTCCTGCCCTGCTTCATGCAGGCCCAGATGTCGTACTACGACTCCATTATCGCAGTACGCCTGCGAACCACCGAGAAGAAAGCCGAGCCAAAACAACAGGAGAAACACAAAGCACCGGAAGCAAAAGCAGAAAAGAAAACCGCCGTTCCCACAACCGAGCCCATAGCAATCACCAAACTGGAGAGCTATATGGTTCCGGCTTGGTACGACGCTTTTCCGCATAACCGTGTCAATCCGCTAGGCCGCACCAAAGTGGATATGCTGCCGGATGAGATCAACTTGAAACTGGCGGCCGACACCTCGGACTTCTGCTTCCCTGTGCGCAATCGCAAAACCAGCAACTATGGGTGGCGATGGAACCGAGGTCACCACGGGGTGGATATCGCCCTGCGGGTGGGAGACCCCGTGCATGCAGCTTTCAGCGGCACCGTTCGCATAGCCTCACGCATGGGCGGTTATGGGAACTGCGTGGTACTGCGGCACGCCAACGGATTGGAAACCCTCTACGGTCACCTGTCGAAAATCAACGTCAAACGAGGCCAACAGGTGAATGTCGGCGACATCATCGGCCAAGGAGGGAACACCGGCAACAGCACAGGTCCGCACCTGCACTTCGAATGCAGGTTCCTCTACCAACCCTTCGACCCTGAATGGATACTTGACTTCGAACGCTACAACCTGCGCACCCGCAGGCTGCACCTCGACAAGAGCTATTTCGGCATCCGTCAGCCACGAAAGGGAGAAAAAATGGAATACAAGGCCGACAACAGCATCATTCGCGAGACCAAGAAACGTCCCAAGAACCAGCCGACCACCATCAATAGCAAAGACTTTTAAATACATTATAATATATTATGAAAAAGACCAACCTCTCCGACTACGACCCGACGGCAGTCCCCGACGGCAGTCTTTATACTGTCGCCGTAGTCGCTGCCGAATGGAATCCGGAAGTGACTGGCGCCATGCTCAACGGAGCCGTCAGTACCCTGCGTGAGCATGGGGTCAAAGAGGAGAATATCATCGTGAGGCATGTGCCCGGCACCTTCGAACTGACCACCGCCGCCGACCTGCTGCTTGGCAGCGACCCCTCGTTGAATGCTGTCATCTGTATTGGATGCGTCATCCAAGGAGAAACTCGTCATTTTGAATTCATCTGCCAAGCGGTTTCCCAGGGACTTAGCAACGTTGCCATCAAACACAGCCGTCCAGTCATCTTCAGCGTTCTCACTTGCGACACCATGCAGCAGGCCCTTGACCGTGCCGGTGGACGTCACGGGAACAAAGGTGTGGAAGGAGCCGTCACCGCCTTGAAGATGTGCAAATTCAAAGACCAATGCGAGTAGTCTATTTCGGCACTCCCGACTTTGCCGTCGAAAGTCTCGACGCCATCATGCAATCGTCGCGACATGAGATGGCGGCTGTGGTCACCGTGCCCGACCGGCAAGCAGGCCGTGGCCAGAAGGTGGTCTATAGTCCTGTGAAACAATATGCCCTCGACCACCAGCTGCCTCTGCTGCAACCGGAGAAACTACGCGACACACAGTTTCTCGAGGACCTGCAAGCCATCAAGGCCGACATCTTTGTCGTTGTAGCTTTCCGCATGCTGCCCGAGGCAGTATGGGCGATGCCCCCCCACGGGACTTTTAACCTCCACGCCTCCCTGCTGCCGCGCTACCGTGGCGCCGCCCCCATCAACTGGGCAATCATCAACGGCGAACAAGAAACCGGAGTAACAACATTCCTATTGAATCATCAGATAGACGAGGGGAATTTGCTCTTACAGGAATCCACTCCGATAAGCACTCGAGAGACTGCCGGGAGTCTGCACGACCGATTGGCTGCCATGGGACGCTCGCTGGTGGTCCGTACACTCGATGCTTTGGCCGATGGAACAGTTACTCCCCGTCCTCAAATCGGAGAAGCCTGTCCAGCCCCAAAAATATTCAAAGATGACTGCCGTATTGACTTTTCGCACACCTCCCAAGAAATAGATTGCTTTATCCGAGGTCTCTGCCCCTACCCCGCAGCCACCCTCACCTTAATTAATCCCAAAGGGGAATCTATTCCATTTAAAATATTGGCCGCTGAATCCATGTCGGAGATGCACGAATACCCTTGCGGCACACTGATTTGCGATGGAAAAAGAGTGCTAAAAATCGCCACAGCAGATGGTTTTATCCGCATTTTAGAGCTCCAAATGGCTGGAAAAAAGAAAAATAACGTTGAGGACTTCCTTCGCGGAAACAATATAACAAACTGGAAATTAGTATAATATAAAAATAGTTAAAAAAAATCTAAAAAAATTCTAAAAAAAATTTGGTTCATACTAAAAATTTTTCATACATTTGCAGCGTAAAAAGTTAGAGGATAACAAGTAACATTATAACCCCTTAAAATCAAACAAAATGAACAAAACCGAACTTGTCAACGCCATCGCCGCCAAGACCGGCATGACGAAAGTTGCCTCTAAGGCTGCCATGAATGCCTGCTTCAACAGCATTCAGGAGAAACTGAACAAAGGCGAGAAAGTGACCCTGATCGGCTTCGGTACCTTCAGTGTCGTCGAGCGCAAAGCCCGCACCGCCAAGAACCCGCAGACTGGCAAGGCCGTTAAGGTTCCCGCCAAGAAAGTTGCCAAATTCAAAGCCGGCAGCAATCTTCTTGCCAAGAAGAAAACCGCCAAGAAGAAATAAGGGTTTCCTTAATCTACAGAAAAGTGTCCCAAATTTGGGACACTTTTTTTGTTTCCCTAACCTTTGCCCCCTATTATGCATTAACTTCCTTTAACAGTCTTTTGTTATCAAATGTGAAATAAATGTTGTATCTTTGCAAACTCATTTCACCTCGCCTCGACGAGGCTGATCGAAAATGAACGAACACAAAAACAGAATGATAGGAGTTATAGGCAGTGGCAGCTGGGCCACTGCATTAGTGAAAATATTGCTCGAAAAAAAGGGATTTAGCATCAACTGGTGGGTAAGAAACGCGGAGGCAAGACAGTCGCTTGCCTCCACTGGACACAATTCCCGCAGGCTCTCCGAACTTTATCTTGACCCAAGCCGATTGAATCTTAGCGGCGAGTTGGCCGAAATAGTGTCTTCAAGCGATTTATTGCTATTGGCCGTCCCTTCAGCCTATTTGGGGCAAACCCTGTTCTCTTTATCAGCAAAAGACTACGAAGGGAAACGGTTTGTTTCTGCAGTAAAAGGCACCATTCCAGACTGCTGCATGAGTATTTCGGACTATCTGGAGCAGGTATTACATATCGCAAAAGAAAACATTTGCGTTGTAAGCGGACCAAGTCACGCCGAAGAAGTGGCTACCGGCATGGCCACATTCCTTACCGTGGCATCCACCAACAATTCCTTCGCGAAAGAAGTGGCAGAAATGCTGCATTGCTCCTACTGTCATACCTCCACAACCCAAGATATCGTCGGCATCGAACACTTTGTACTGGCCAAAAACATCTACGCCATTGCCGCTGGCATCTGCCAAGGACTGGGATATGGAGACAACCTAAATGCCGTTCTCACATGTGCTGCTATTCGTGAAATCAAGGTGCAACTGGATAAATACCTCCCCCTTGAAGGACGGCATATGGACAATTATTGTTACCTGGGCGACTTGATGGTAACCTGCTGGTCTTCACACAGCCGCAACCGTGCATTAGGCGTGGCTGTAGCTCACGGGGAGAAGCCACAAGAGGTGTTTGAACGTACAGGAAGTGTGGCCGAAGGATACTATTCGGTGAAAAACATGCACACCATTTATGAACGCCTTGGAAACACCGACAGCATTCCCATATCCGAAGCGGTCTATCGCGTTCTCTATTGTGACGCCGACCCCAAGAGCGAGATGGATTATCTGATAGACCATGTTTTTTGATGGAGCAGTTTGACGACATACGTCCCTACACAGACGAAGAGTTGCCTGCAGCCCTGCGACGGATTACAGAGTGGAAAGATTTTCCCCAGGCCATCAAATTCATCTACCCTAATGGCAACATCACTGAGATCAAAGAACGGCTACTGAATATCAAAACGGCACACGAATTTCAGGCCACACTAATGAACGATGCCATTGGACGCATCATCAACACCACCACCGACGGGTTCACTCACTCCGGACTCAACCACCTGAGGCGTGGCGTTGCATATTTGTTTGTATCCAACCACCGCGATATCACCCTCGACGCGTTTTTGTTACAACGATTATTGATTGAACATCGAGGTGACACCTCCCATATCGTCTTCGGGCAAAACCTTCTAAGCATCCCCGTTATGGAAGATTTGTTCCGCAGCAATAAACTCATACGCATGGAACGCGGGGGCTCTCCAAGAGCCTTTTATGACAGCCTGCATCATCTTTCCGAATTCCTCAACCACCTTGTTATCAATCAGCGCCAGTCGGTTTGGATTGCCCAGAAAAACGGTCGCGCAAAAGATGGAAACGATACAACAGCACCTGCCATGATTAAGATGCTTTGCTTGGGCTGTCAGAACGACCCTTTGCAACGACTAACTGACTTGCACTTGGTACCAGTCAGTATCAGCTATGAATGGGATCCCTGTGACCTGATGAAAGCCAATGAACTTTACCAAAGCCAAAAGGGAGAGTATCAGAAAGCCCCGGACGAGGATATTAAATCTGTCGTTTCAGGCATCATTGGCCCCAAAGGGAAAGTACATCTGACCATTGGTGCACCGCTCTCTAAGCGTGAGTTAACACCAGCCGACGGAGAAGATCTATTTGAACACGTAGCCACACTACTCGACCATCGCATACGCGGAAACTACCGCCTGATGCCCACCAACTATGCTGCTTATGCACTCCTAACAGGGCAGCATACAACAGGACGCTATACACAACACACCATTGACGGACTGAAAGCCAGGATGTCCTCACTTCCCCACGGGGAGATGCGCCGACTATTGCTTGAGAACTACGCCAACCCTGTTTTCAACAGTCGGTGACATCACCGAAAAACTGACCAGAGAATCCCAACAAATAAATCCGCTCAGTGGCACGTGTAAATGCCGTATAGAGCCATCGTAGCCAGTCGCGGTCGAGCGTCATGTCGGGAGGCAAAAAACCTTGATCCAAAATGACCGTACGCCATTGGCCGCCTTGCGTCTTGTGGCAGGTCAACGCATATGAAAATTTGACCTGCAAGGCATTATAATAAGGATTCTGTCGAAGTTCCCGCATACGGTCGGCCTTGTGTGGCAAGTCGTCATAATCCTCCATAACAGATTCATAAAGCTTCCCATGCTCTTCGGTGGTGAGCGAAGGTGACTCGCTATAAAGTGTTGAAAGCATCAGTTTACAATCAAGAGGCTGTTCATCGGGATAATCGACAAAACGCACCGTGGCATCTGCAAAACGAAAGCCATATACTTCTTGTATATTTCTTACACTAAGTACTTCCACGATATCTCCATTGGCAATAAATCCAACCGTACTATCATTGTCAAGCCAGAAGTAGTTGTTTTTTACCACCATCAAATAATCCCCTGCGTTCACCTCTTCCTCCCTGAAAAGGATAGTATTCCGAATACCTTGGTTGAATAGGTTAGCCCGCTTGTTGCTTCGCGTAATCACTACCACATCCTCAAGATTGTATGATGAATACTCTCGATAAAGTGTTTCCATCAAATCCGCAGGAGCAAGTTTGACAACATCGACCTCCGCGTGGAACAAAGGCAAATGGACTTTTTCTCCAGGGAAGAGTGATGTGATTTGATTACGCAAGTCCGTGGCATTCGATAAAATACCTGACAATTGCTGCTGACGTACCACCTCTGTAAGCTCACCTTCAATCACATTCAAATTAAACGATGCCGCCAGATAACGGCTATCCAGGGCCGGACTCTCACTTTGACCAACTGGAGGCAACTGAGCCATGTCTCCTATGAGCATCAAGCGACAATGGGTTCCATCATATACATACTCCACCAAATCCTCCAGAAGGCTTAGTCTTGTACCAGTAGGCTCCAGACCAATCATCGATGCCTCATCGACAATGAACAAAGTATAGGCATGACGATTCACGGCACGCACCATTCTCATAACTCCAGAGGCGTCAGTGGCTGTCATGTATATCTTCTTGTGAATAGTGTATGCAGACCGGTGAGAATAACCACTAAGCACCTTGGCTGCACGTCCTGTAGGAGCCAACAAGACACAATTCACACGCAACTGAGGAAGTACCTGGATGAGGGCTGACACCAACGTTGTCTTACCCGTACCGGCATAGCCACGTAAGAGGAATGCCGAACGAGGATCGTTGTCATAGAGAAATTTAGACATGGAAACACACACTTCCCTTTGTCCGTCAGTGGGCACATGGGGGAAGTGTGTGTGAATAAGGCTAACTACCGATTGTTCTACACCCGGCGAAGCCACTGCTTACTGCTGATCGGCTGTGGGCACCGATGTGGTGATGGGACTGGCGGCCTGCACAGGATCCGCATTGCCAGCAGTCACCTCGGTATTGAGGGCGTTGTTATTGCTGCGATGAGGGATGGACACAGTAGCCGCCAAGCAGAGAACCACAAGAATGACTGCCAGCCACCATGTGGCCTTTTCAAGGAAATCTGCCGTTTGGCGGACACCCATCACCTGAGTAGGGGCAGAGAAGTTAGCAGCCAAACCGCCACCTTTGGAGTTCTGTACAAGAACCACCAATGCAAGCAGCACACAAACTACAAGAATCAGAATTACGATAAAGGTGTACATGTTTATTATTTGTTATTATTGATTCAACAACGTTTTCAAATGCTCAATTCGGGGTGCAAAATTACTACTTTTTTCGGGATTATGGGCCAACAAATTCTCATAAATCGCCAACGCCTTGTCATACTTGCCTTGTTTTTCAAGTATAACAGCAAGAGTCTCAGTACCCAACGAGATATCGGCACGTAGGCTTTTTTTATTTTTTGTTTCTGCCTGAGCGAATTCATTGGTTGCAGGTTCTGCAGCATCTGCGGTGGCAATTTGAAGGAAATTAGACAAAATAACACTCTTGGGAGCCGTCTTGAAAGAGACCTCCTGAAAAGTATTTATTTCACTAAGAATGTCAATGTTCTGCACCTCGGACGCCGATTGGGCCGCATTAGCAAGTAGTACATTGAGTGCATGCGGATTGCACATGGCCAACGCCGTAGCACGTCGTTCCTCTGGTGTATCAAAATCAAAAGCATGGTCGGCAAGCAGTGCCAATAACCTAACCACCGATGAATGGGGATATTTAGCCAACACCGCCCGAAGCCATCCTCTTTCCTGGGAAGTGAACTTACCAGGTTGGCTTACCATCTTGGTAAAGTCGTTTCTATCCATCTACTATCACTTCTTTTTTAAATGCAATTTAACATCTTTTAGCATCACAAATCGGATTTGCAAAGGTACAGATTTTTTTTTAATTGACGAAAAAAGAATTTAATTTCTTTTTCTTAAACACTCATAAACAGCCGTTTAAGCATTAATATTCTACTCTATAATGATTTTTTTATTGTCATATTGATTTTTTTGTGTACTTTTGCACTTCCAATTTTGAGAGGAAATCCTACCTAAAAGATAACAAATAAAAGAACGATATACCATGAAGAGAACATTCCAACCCTCGACGAGAAAAAGAGTCAACAAGCACGGTTTCCGCAAGAGAATGGCTACCGCCAATGGCAGAAAAGTGCTGGCTGCCCGCCGTCGTAAAGGCCGCAAGAGACTGACCGTCTCCGACGAGCGTTAAGATGTAACGGCATCGCTGAACAAAAGAAGTACCGGAAGATACTTCTTTTTTTTATATCCAAACAATCGTTATGAGTCGTAGAAACAAAGAATTACCCCTGTTGAGTGGTGTAGAAATCACCGATGCCGGATCCGAAGGTATGGCGGTAGCACGCCACGAAGGAATGGTGATCTTTGTCCCGTTTGTTGTTCCTGGTGATATTGCTGACATTCAGCTCTATAAAAAGAAAAAAAACTACGCCGAAGGGCGCGCCGTCCGTATCCTCAAAGAGTCTCTCCTCCGCGTACCCCCCTCATGCCCTCATTTCGGAGTGTGTGGAGGTTGTAAATGGCAAACAATGAGCTATGAGGCTCAACTTGAAGCCAAGCAGCGCCAAGTGAGAGACAACCTGATGCGTCTCGGCAACATCGACTGCTCTGAAATGCGTCCCATTTGTGGTTCCGACAACATTTTTCACTATCGCAACAAACTGGAATTCACCTTCTCTACACGTGCATGGCGCACAACTGATCAGATGGCCGCCAATGAAACGGTCCCTATTCGAGGTGCATTGGGATTTCATATTCCGCAACTTTTCGACAAGGTGCTGTCTATCGAACATTGTGTACTGCAGGCCGAACCCAGCAATGCTATCCGACTGGCCGTTCGCGACTATGCCGAAACCCACCAACTCCCCTTCTACGACATCCGCAACCACACTGGTTTTCTGCGCAATCTAGTGATTCGCAACACCTCTACTGGCCATTGGATGGTAATACTCATCGTCGCCGAAGACTCTACCGAACGTCTCTTTCCCCTATTAGACATGCTGCATGACCGCTTCCCGGAAATCACCTCGCTGCAATACATCATCAACACCAAGATGAACGACTCCTATTCAGACCTTGATGTGCATACCTATCTGGGCAGCGAACACATCGAGGAATGCATGGCACCCTGGCATCCTGAGAAGCAGAAAGACCTACACTTTATCATCAACCCAAAATCATTCTACCAGACCAATTCTGCCCAAGCACAACGGCTCTATAGTTTTGTCGCCGAACTCGCTGAACTTCAACCAGAAGACAATCTTTACGATCTCTATACAGGAACCGGCACCATCGCTCTTTTCCTTGCATCACAGGCCAAACAGGTAGTGGGTATCGAATATGTCGAGGAGGCCATCGCCGATGCCCGCATCAATGCCCGCCTCAATGGGTTTGACAACACCGCCTTTTATGCAGGCGACATGGCCAAAGTACTCACCTCGGAGTTTATCGATGCCAACGGCCGTCCTGATGTGGTGGTCACCGACCCTCCCCGAGCCGGCATGCATGAGAGTGTCGTTCGCCAACTCCTTGAAACGGCTCCTCGCAAGATTGTCTATGTCAGTTGCAACCCAGCCACCCAGGCCCGCGACCTGCACATGCTCAGTGAGCGATATGAGGTACGTCGCATCCAACCCGTTGACATGTTTCCCCACACCCAGCATGTTGAAAACATCGCCGAACTTGTCCTTGTTAGATAAAAAAAAGGCTGTTTTTCAACAAAAAAGTATCCAATTAAAAAAAAATTACTATCTTTGCATGTTCTTCCCTAATTCCCTTGAGGCAGAGGAGAAGAGTGCAATGATTTAATACATAAAGCGATACACTAAAATTAGATAATAATAATAAAATATACAAACAAGATGAAAAAAGCATTATTGAGTCTGCTCGTGGCCTTTGTTGCTCTGCCGATGTTCGGCCAATCTCCGGCCGGTCAAACTGTCAAGCAGGAAGACACCATTATGTGTACTCCGCTTACTTGGCGTGATGGCGTTACCTATAGCACCGACACCACGGTCATGTATGTCACCCCCGACACCATCTTTGTGCTTACCTACACCCGTCATTCCGCCTATGACAACACCTCCGATACGATTGATGTCAATGGTGAATGCACCGCCACTTGGAATAACAAGGTCTGGCGTACTCCCGGTGTTTTTATCGACACATTGAAAACCGTGGCCGGTTGCGATAGTTTGGTGAGTATCAACGTCGTTCTCTCGAAAACCATCGTCGAAGAGACCGTCACCGTCACTGCCGACTGCTTCTACCTCTGGAGCAACGATACCATCCGCGACTTCAACGTGCATAACAAGACCTTTACTGCCGCCAACGGTTGCGACAGTATCGTCCATTTGTCTGTCTCCGCTTACAGCGGTTCGATGACCGACTCCGTTGAAATCGTCGCTTGCGACACCTTTTTCACCAAGACTTATCTATCTTCCTGGGTTGACACCGTTGTCGCTTCCGGCGTCGTCTCCCACACCGCCAACTACGGCACCTACCATGTAGATTCCGTCACCACCAACGCCTGTAGCCGCACCAGCGTTCTTGATGTTACCATCGTGAGCAGCAACCGCGACTCCAGCAGCATCACCCCGGTATCCATCGCCGATGCCGGCTGCTTCTATCTCTGGGCGGGTGACACTATCACCGACAACAACGTCCATTACCACATTTTTGCCACCGCCGTCGGTGGCTGCGACAGCATCGCCGCCATCCAAATCGCCAACTTTACTGGCGTTCAGCACGACACCACCGTCGCCAGAATCTGTGGCAAGAACTACAAATGGGTCAACAACGCCTTTACGGGTCTTCCCAACTACAACAACGGCTTCACCTTCACCAAAGACACCGTGGCCAACATCACCATCCCCGACACTACGACAGGCTGCACTTGGAACTATACCCTCGACCTTAATTTCTACATCAAACACGACACTGTCGAAAAGAAAGCTTGCGACATCTATCGCACCGATGATCAAAACGATCTCTTTTCCTACCGTATCTACAATCCCACCACGGGTAACTATTCCCTCGGTCCCGTATCTTCCTTTGACTCCACTGGCTACTACGAGGTCAATCACAATAACGACAGTATGTACACAGTCAGCAACAACTGTGCCACCCGCAAGACCCTCCATGTCACCATCAAGAATTCTGAGAAGCGCTACCGCAGCACCGACACCCTCTATGTGGATACTTGCGATTCCTACCGTTTCCGCCTCAACGCCTCCACCAAGACCATCAGCCACTCTTGCGACACTGCTGTTGTCAGCAAGAATACCGACTATGAGTCCTGCTTTGACTCTATCCTGCTCCTGAGCCTTAACATCAGAAAGAGCACTTCCCGCGATTTACCTGTCCATGCTTGCGACAGTTACACTTGGGATGAGAACGGAGAAACCTACACCTACAACGTCACCAAGTCGGTCAAGGTGCCGGGCGGCAATGCTGCAGGTTGCGACTCCAACCTAACCCTCAAACTCACAGTTGATAAGACTCCCGTCATCACCATCTCTGGCGAATGGGTTCTCCTGCCCGGTGGCAGCACCGTGCTCCATGCCGAGTCCAACCTCCCCATCAGCACCTATAAATGGTATCTCAACAACTCCAATACAGTCAGTTCCACTGCCGACAGCATCGCTCTCAACAACGTGAACAGCAACACCGACGTGCGTCTTGATGTGGTCAGCACCAAGAACTGCCCTGCCACCAGTTGGATTACTGTCACCGCTACTTTGGGCATCGACGACATCAACGCCCTCCAGGCCAACCTCTACCCTAATCCCACCTCGCGGTTCCTCAACATTGAAAGCCCCGAGACCATCAGCATGGTGGAGGTCTTTAATACCGTAGGCCAACAGGTCATCATGCGCCAAGTCAACAGCAACAGCATGCAACTCGACCTTGGCTCCCTGGGTACCGGCAGCTACACGCTCCGCATCCTCGGCGAGAACGGTCAGCAAACCACCCGCAGATTCATTGTCAACAAATAATAGATGACCTTGAAACAGCACCCCTCAAGCGTTCGGCACCTCCGTGTCGGACGCTTTCTTTTTTGCCTCCTGCCGCTGACGCTTACCCTTTCCTGTCACCGGCCCGACAAGTCCGTGCAACTCTTCGGACAAGCGCAAGGTTCATACTACAGCATCCAGTACTTCGACCCGCAGCACCGCAACCTCCAACCTCAGATTGACTCGCTCCTCGTCGCCTTTGACCAGTCGGCCTCCCTGTGGGTTGACAGTTCCCTGCTGCGCTGCCTCAACGCCAACCTCACTGACAGCCTCGACCCCGTGCTTGACAGCCTCCTTCTATATTCATTATATATGTACCAATACACCGGCGGTGCTTTCGACTGCCGTGTAGGGCGCCTCGTGCAGGCTTGGGGCTTCAGTTTCCGTGAGCGCAACGAACCCGACAGTCGTACGCTGCACCGACTGCTGTATGCCGCCCATGCCCCCGTCAGCATCTACAACGGACGCCTCGTCAAAACCAATCCCGACACCGAGCTCGACTTCAACGCCATAGCCCAAGGCTACGCCTCCGACCTTGTGGGGCGCCTGTTCGACAGCCTGGGCATCCACTCCTACCTCATCGACATTGGCGGCGAGGTGGTGGCTCGTGGCAGCAAACCTGGCGGCAAACCTTGGGTAGTCGGCATTGAGCGTCCCTCCGCCGACTCGCTCAGCGCCCCTGTGGTACAGACCGCCATCGCTCTGCACGATGCCTCGGTGGTCACCTCGGGCAGCTATCGCAAATACTATGAGCGCGACGGTCTCCGCTACTCCCACACCATCGATCCCTCTACCGGACGGCCGGTACAACACACCCTCCTCAGCGTCTCTGTAGTCGATTCCACCGCCTGGCTCGCCGATGCCATGGCCACCGCCTACATGGTGATGGGCCTCGACCGTGCACGCCAGTTCATCGACTCCCATCCCAACGCTCCCGGCACCGGTGCCGTCTATTTCATCTACGACGACCACGGCGCCCTCGCCACCTATGCCACCGAACCATTCAAGAAACTAATGATACAATAATATGAAATCCATGACCGGCTATGCCAAGGTGCAAAGCACTTTGGCCAACAAGAAAGTAAACATCGAAATCAAGACCCTCAACAGCAAGCAGCTCGACCTCATCGTCAAGTTGCCTGCCGCCTACCGCAGCCATGAGCTGGACATCCGCAACCTTCTCTCCCGCCTCGAACGCGGCAAGGTGGAGTGCATCCTCAGCGAAGAGAACAGCCTCGCCGCCGCGGCCGGCTTCAATCAGGAGCTCCTTCTGACCCGATTCCGTGCACTCTACCCTGTGGCCGACAGCCTCGCAGCCATCGACCTCGACAGCCGCCCAGCCCTCTTCAACACTCTGGTCGCCATGCCCGACATCTGGAACAGTGCCGATGACAGCGAGGTGAGCGACAGCGACTGGGCCATCCTCTCAGCCGACCTCGAGCGGGCCATCGACCTCACCGACCAGTTCCGCAGCCATGAGGGCGACGTTCTCGAACGCGACTTCCACCGCCACATCGACCTCATCGAGCAGATGCTCGGCGAAATACCCCAGTATGAATCCCTGCGCATCGACACTGCAAAGGACCGCATCCGTCGGTGGATGGCCGAAGCCGACATCAAGGCAGTGGATGAGAACCGCTTCGAGCAGGAACTCATCTACTACCTCGAGAAACTCGATATCACCGAGGAGAAGGTACGCCTACAGAAACACATCGACTATTTCCGCCAAACTATGGTCAACGAACCCTCCTGTGGCAAGAAGCTCGGCTTTGTCGCCCAGGAGATGGGGCGCGAAATCAACACCACCGGTTCCAAAGCCAACCACGTGGAAATCCAACGTCTGGTGGTGGTGATGAAAGACGAGCTTGAGAAAATCAAGGAACAGCTCGGCAACGTGCTTTGATAAATAACAAATAAAAAGAGAGGCTCCCGCATGGGAGCCTCTCTTTTTGTGATATCATCAAATCCAATTAGCGGACGATGAGTTTCTCAACCTTGCTGAAGCTGTCGTTCGTGATGCGCACGAAGTAGGCACCGGCGGGAACGCCGTTCAGGCTGATCACATGGTCGGTCTCGGGAGCGAGGTCGGCGTTGTAAATCACGCGGCCGCTCATGTCGATGATGTTGCAGTTCACCTTGCCGCTCACACCGCTCACGTTCAGTTTCACCTGAGAAGTGGCGGGGTTGGGAGCAAGATGCAGCTGCACCTCAGGAGCGATATCCTGGATGCTCAGAGGATGCCACGAGGCAACGGCACGGATACTGTGGTTCTCCTGGATATCCTGCAGATAGACGCGATACCATTTACGCTCGAGCAGAACGGGCCAAACTTCTTCATTGTTGGGCTGGTTGTTGTCATCATAACCATCGTGGAGGGTATTCACCACGCTGTAGTCGCCGTAGCTGATCAGGGGGTTGTTATCCATAGCTTCCTCGTCCAGATTCAGGGGGTCCTCATCAATGTAGATGGCGTCGATCACGCTGTGGCTGAAGTAGGTGGTATCAACCATAGTACCCATGCTGTCGCTCTCGCCGGGATAACCGGGCAGGATGTAATAACCATAGGTACCACCCTTGGCCACATTGTCAACATCGTCGCAGAGGTCATTCCTGAGGTCGCGGGTCACCCAGTAGGAAGCCACTTGCTCGCCCTCGCCAAACTCGGTGCAAGTAATGCTCACCTGAGCCTTGGGCAGGTCGCGCTTCGGACCCACAATCATGCGGATCATCGGGTTCCATTTCCAGTAGCCACCAGGCAGGACGTTATTCTCACCAGCGGTGGGATCCTCCAGCCAGCCAGTATAATACGTACCCTCGGGGGTAATCTGATGTACGAACTCGGCAAGAGCCGGAATCTCCTCATAATCGACGTGCTTGAACTGGCCACCCACATTCTCAAGGGATTGGCCACGCTGACGGGCAGGGGCAAACTTACCACCCTGGTTGACATAACCGAACAGGAAGTTCATGTTAGGCTCGATGGCAGGCTGGGCGGGGAAGGGAATGTTGACGGCATTGTAACGCACGGTGCCGTTGTAGTCGGGCAGATAATAACCAGCCGAGTCACCGGGCAGACGACCAGAAACGGAGCTGATGATGTGGCCCGAGTTGCCGAAGTAAGGATCGGCATAGAATCCATAGAGTCCGAAGTTATTGTTGGCACCGGGTTTGCACCATCTCATATAATCAATGGCGATATTGACACCGCTGATGTCGTGTGAGTCAAGGTATGTGGAGGTCACGATTTCCATGCCGCGGAACACCCAAGGCACTTCCTCGCCGTAGGTCTCGGAAGTCTCGTCAGGATCGACAGCCATGGGGATGGTGTCGGGAGTGACAAAGCGGGCATAGGCCGCATAACCGTTCTGGTAGGTATGGCCTTCATTCTCGGAGGTGTAATATTGTTCGCCGTCCTCGAAAACAAACTGATAGGTAAACTCCGAGCCGCCGGGGATAACACCGTTGTCAAGAGCCCAACGGTAGCCGGGGACGGTGAGACCCATCTCGGCGTCGTCCGTGCTGCCGCCAATCATCTTGGTGACAAAGTAAGGCACAGTGTCCAGTCCTTTCACCATGGCGCCGCTGTTGGCAGAGGCCACAAGGATGAAGCGGTGCTTGCCAACCTGGTCGGTGGGCAGGCCACGATAGGTCCAGCGGCTACGGTCGATACCGTAATCAAAGTTTTCAGAAGTCCAGTCGGTCTTGCCATAGCCTGGCCAATAGTGAGGCGTACCCGCATTGTTGGGGGAGCTTGAGCTTCCAAAGCCCCAGTTGAGGGTATCCGCATGGAAACCGCGCTCGTTGATGCGCAGGCGTGTGGTGGTGCTGCCGACAGGGATGTCCTTGGGAGCGGTCGTGAAGACCTCTTCCTCAGCGCCCCAGGCGCCGTTGCTCCAGTACTGGTGCTTCACGGTAATCACGGCATCGTTCAGGGGCAGGTCACCGGTGTTGCGGACATTCACCACATAGGAGAGGGGCAGATTGAAGCCCTGAGGAACCTGGCCATAGAAACCATCAACATAACCCGGGGTGTTGAACTCCCAGCGGGCAACGCCGCTCATGGCAGTCAGCTGGATCTCGTCAACAGCCCAGAGATAGCCGTGCTCGCTTGCAGGGCCGAGGTTGGTGGCGCAATAGCGGAAGCGGAGCGAAAGGGTACCCTGTGCGCAGGCGCTGGGCAGGGTGACACTAATCTGGTCGGCAGGTGCGTTGTTAAGAGACACATCAACACCGGCAACATTGACCTCGAAGGAATACCACTGATTGTTGGTATCTTTGTAGTCGATGAAGTTTTTCTCATAACGCTTGGCGCTGTTGAACTGATGAAAGCTGACATCAACCATCGTGGCGCCGGTGGGCACGGTCACGGGCTCAAGGGCGAACCAAGCGTTGATGTACTTGTCGTTGTCGGCAGTGCTTGCCCAGCAGTCCATGGCGTCCAGCACCATAAAGCCGTTGTCGGTGGTGATACCGTGCTGGGGACCCATAAAGGCAGCGATAAGGCTGTCGTTTCTGTAGAGAGCAGGATAGTCATCATAGATAGCGACGGAGTCGCTCAACTCGGCACGGTTGGCAAAGCGTTTCCACTGCGAAGCCTGATTCAAGTTGGCATGGGCGTGGGCGTTGGCAGCAGTGTCGTCAATCACGTCGGTGATGGAAAGAACACCCATGGTCACCGTCTCGGTCGAGGCGAAGGTGTAGGTCTTGAAGACATTCGCATCTTTCGTCTGATGATTGAAGATGGAAGCCTTGTAATCGACCCGGCTTTTCTCGATGGAAGGTGCGCTCTGAATCAGACGCATCTGCTCACCATTCAGCGAGGGGCCGAGCTTGGCGATCTGCGCGAAGGCACCCGAAGTGCACAGGGCGAGACCAGCAATCAATAGTACTTTTTTCATGTTGTTTGAATTTTGGTGATTAATATTTTCTTTTCTCGTTATTTGTTTATCTCTTTGGTTCTCAATGCCTACAGGATACAATCTACCCTTTTGGACACACTCTTTTTACGATGCAAATATACCCATTTTTTCCAACACCACAAGTTTTTTTTGATTTTTTAACCTCTTCAATCTTCAATCCCTCCCTCAATCCAGTTCCATAGTCATACTTGAACCATACTTGAGTCATACTTGAACCACACTTGAGTCATACCGGAACTAAAAATATACCTGTGCACACAATAAAAAACGAGGTTTGCTGTTATAGGTGAGTAACCATGAGAAGTATCAGGAACATACTATTGCTGGCCGCGGCGTTGCTGGCCGCGGGATGCGGCAGCCGCCGTGCGGCGGTGACCACCGCAGCGCCGTCGCCCTACGAGCGCAAACCCATCACCGAGGTAACCGAGGAGCAACTCAAAGAGGACAGCCAACTGATTGATGCCCTGACGCTTCAAGAAACTGGCCGCATGGACGAGGCTTTGACGGCCTTTGCCCGCCTGACCGCCGAACGGCCGCAATGCGCCGCCGCCTGGTACGGCCAAGGGCAACTGCTGATGCAGCGCGGATGGACCGACAGCGCCCTGCACTGCACCGAACGCGCCGTAGCCCTGCAAGGCGACAATGTGTGGTACCTGCTGGCGATGGCGCAATGTCACAGCCGCAGCGGCAACGCCCGCGGTTTGGTGGCCGACTGGGAACGCATCGTGAAGCTGCAACCGTCTGTGACAGAACACTATTATGAACTGTCGAACGCCTACCTCGCGGCGGGCGACCTGGAGGGTGCCGTCGAGGTGCTGAACCGACTGGAGCGCCGAGTGGGAGTGACCGAGCCGGTGTCGCTGCAGAAACAGCGCATCTGGGAAGCCGCCGGCAGGGCCGACAAAGCCGCCAAAGAACTTGAGACTCTGGCCCGTAGCCTGCCGAAGGAGAAACGCTACAGCGCCATCCTCGCGGAGCAATACATGAAGCAGAAGAAATACGCCAAGGCGAAGCAGTGGTACGACCGCGTGCTGCAAGCCGACCCCGACGACGAATACATTCATATTCAACTGGCTGAATACTACAAGGAAACCAACCATCCCGCCGAAGCCGACAGCGAACTGGTGCGAGCCTTCGCCAACCCGAAACTCGACACCCGCACCAAGATACAGCTACTGGCGTCGTTCTACAAGGAGGAAGAGTTCTACGGCAGCCACTCGCAGACGGCGTTCCGACTGCTGGAACAAACCGTCAAGGAGAGCAGCAACCCGTCGGAGTACGCCCTCTTCTACGGCGACGTGCTGATGCGCCAGCGGCGCTACGCCGAAGCGGCACAACAGCTGGAAGCGGCCTTGAAACAGGACAGCTCGCGATACGAGGTGTGGGAAGGACTGCTGATATGCCTCACGGAAGTGAAAGAGCGCGAGGACGATATGGCGGCCTACGCCCGTCGTGCCGCACGCCTTTTCCCCACGCACACCTTGCCGCTCTACCTGCAAGGATTCTACGACCTGCGTCACGAGCGCTACACCGAGGCCCTGGTTCCTTTGGAACAGGCCGCCAAATGGGGCTTCCGCAACGGATACCTCGAGGCCGAAACCCGCGGCCTGATGGCCGAATGCTACTACCGCACCGGTCAGTACGAAAAAGCCTGGAAGGCTTTCGACCAGTACCTGACTCTCCGGCCCGACGACATCGGGACGTTGAACAACTACGCCTACTACCTGTCGGAGCAGAATACCAACCTCAAGAAAGCCAAGGAGATGAGCGGCCGCACCCTCGACGAAGAGCCCGAGAACGCTACCTACCTGGACACCTACGGCTGGATTCTGCACCGGATGGGCTTCGACGAGGAGGCCCTGCCCTATCTGCAAAAGGCCGTGCACCTGGAGCCCGACAACGAGACGCTGCAACAGCACCTGAAGGAGGTGAAAAGTAAAAACTGAACGTGAAAAGCAAAAAATACATCCTCTTGCTGGCGGGAGCCCTGCTGATGGCAGGATGCCACGTGACCCGCAAGGCGACGGAACCCACACCGGCCACGACTGCTCAACCCGAAGAGTCCCCGGAACCCGTGTCCGCTCCTCACCGCACCTACACCGTGATGAACTTCACCGGCGAGGCCGAGGGCATCACGGTGGCTGGCCAACTGCGTGTAGCCGAGGACAGTGCGATGTGGATGTCTATGAGCAAAATCATCGAGGTGGGGCGTGCTTTGGCCACACAAGACTCCCTCTTCCTGCGGGCCCCGATGCTGGGCTACGACGTAGCCACCGACTACGCCGCCCTGAGCCGGCGACTGAAGCGCAAGGTAACCTACGACGACCTGCAAGCCATTGCCCTGAGCGACAACGCCGAAGAACAGATAGCCCGACTGGCGCAACAGATGGGATTTTCCGTGACGATACGCATCACACGCCGCCGACAGGTGGAGAGCCTCTCATTCCCGTTCCCTAAAAATCCTATGCCATGAAAAAGAGACTTCTGACGCTGCTCCTACTGCTGCCCGCCTGCCTGTGGGCACAGAAGGCATCGACCGACACCGCCGAGATGCTGGTGCAGCGCTACATCCGCATGCTCAACTACGACGCGTTGCCCAAAGACAGCATGCTGGTGATGGAGACCACGGTGAGCTACCTCGGCTTGCCCGACACCTTCGTCATGCGGCGCTGGTACGCCTACCCCGACATGCTGCGCGTGGAAGTGTGGCAGGATGACACCCTGACCCACGGCTTCTGCACCAACGGCACTGACCGCTACCGCGAATATGTACAACACCACGGCTGGTGGGAGGACCTCTTCTCCAAAGAATTCCTCCGTAGGGTGAAGCCCTACGACTTCCATTGCCCCCTCTACGACTGGACCCCCGACGGGGATATGAAAATCACCTACACCGGTACCAGCGAACTCAAAGGACAGGCCCTAAAGACCGTACGCGTGGAGCAGAAAGACATGTATATCCGCCACTTCCTGTTCGAAGAGCAGAGCGGGCTGCTGCTGTTCATCTTCGTCAGCGACCAGCTGACCGAGGGCAGCTCTGGGATTGAATACATGCATACCAGCTGGAAAGCGTTCCATGAATACCTGCCCGTGGGCGGAAGCCTGATAGCCTCGGAAGAGAGCTTCATGCGCAACGGCACGCTGACCATCCAGCGCACCCAGGCGCACTTCGAGGCGGTGGATCTCATGCTCTTCAACCAAGACACACCGAAAAGATGAGCATCTTCGACAATCCGGACGAATACTACATGCGTGAGGCGCTACGCGAAGCCCGTGCTGCTGCGGCAGAAGGAGAGGTACCCATCGGGGCCGTCATCGTCTGTGGCGACCGCGTCATTGCCCGTGCTCACAACCAGACAGAGTTGCTGCACGATGTGACCGCCCACGCCGAGATGCTGGCCTTCACGGCCGCCAGCGAGGGCATCGGAGCCAAATACCTGACCGACTGCACGCTCTACGTCACCGTGGAACCCTGCCCCATGTGTGCCGGCGCGGCAGGATGGACGCAGGTGGGGCGCATCATCTATGGAGCCAAAGACCCCAAACGGGGCTACAGCCTGCTCTCAGGACCGGTGCTACATCCCAAGACCGAAGTCACCGGCGGCGTGCTGGCCGACGAATGCGAAACCCTCATGAAAGAATTCTTTAAACACAAACGATAATATGAAACCAACATTACTTGTTCTGGCTGCCGGCATGGGCAGCCGCTACGGCGGATTGAAACAGATGGACGGCGTAGGCCCAAACGGGGAGATTATCTTGGACTACAGCGTGATGGACGCTATCCGCGCCGGTTTCGGCAAGGTGGTCTTCGTCATCCGCGGATCCTTCGCCGAGCAGTTCAAGGCCCGCATCAATGCCGAACACTATGGCAACAAGATTGCCGTGGAGTATGTCTATCAGGAACTCGACAAGCTGCCCGAAGGCTTCACCGTGCCCGAAGGACGCGAGAAACCCTGGGGCACCAACCACGCCATTCTCATGGCAAAAGACGTTATCCATGAACCCTTTGCCATCATCAATGCTGACGACTTCTATGGCCGCGACGCCTTCGAGGTGATGGCCCGCCACCTGGAGACACTCGGCAATGCCGACGGGAAATACTGTATGGTGGGCTACCGGCTGGAGAACACGCTGAGTGAGAACGGCACCGTGAGTCGCGGCGTATGTGAGACCTCGGCCGACGGACTGCTCATCGGCATGACCGAACGCACCAGCATCGGCCGCACCGAGAACGGCATTGAATACAAGGACACCGACGGCAGCATGCATCCCCTGCCCGCCGACGCAACGGTAAGCATGAACCTCTTCGGCTTCACTCCCGACTACTTCGCCAAGAGCGAAAAACTCTTCGTCGATTTCCTCAAGGAGCACGGCCAAGAGCTCAAGTCGGAGTACTATATTCCCTTCGCTGTCAATACCTTCATCCATAACGGAACCGCCACGATGACCGTGCTCAAGACCACAGCACAGTGGTTCGGCGTGACCTACAAGGAAGACCGCCCTATGGTGGTGGCCCGCCTGAAAGCCCTCCATGACCAGGGAGTGTATTGATTTCATCAAAGCCCACAAGGACGACGATACCGCGAGGCTGCTGCTCAGTGCCTCGCGGTATCCTGATATAGACCTGCCTCTGATAGCCAACCAGATAGAAAGTCTGCGGATGGCCAAGGAGAAATGGCAGTCATTGGCGGCTTGCGAGGAGTACGAGTATCCTCCCAGGCTCAACCGTGAGCAAGCTTCTTCGGAAGCCACCGCACTGTACAAGGCCTCATTAGCGGTCAGTGGTCAGTGGACAGTGGACAGAGTTGCCGACCTTACCGGCGGCATGGGCATCGACACGTTGGCACTGGCCAAGGTGGCAGAGTATGTGGATTATGTGGAACGCGACCCCGCACTCTGCACCCTCATGGAGAGGAATTGCAAGGCATTGGGCGTGAACAACGTCACCGTGCATTGTGCCGACTGCATGGAGTGGCTGCAACAATTCAAAATTCAAAATTCAAAATTCGATATTTTCTTCATCGACCCCGCTCGGCGAGCAGCATCCGGCCGCAAGGTGGCCGCCTTCGAGGACTGCACGCCCGACATCCTCCAACACCTCGACCTGCTGCAAAGCCTCTGCCAGCGCCTCATGGCCAAAGCCTCGCCGATGATTGACATCAATCTGGCGGTAAAGCAGTTGGAACACGTGACAGAGGTGCATGTGGTAGCGGTGAGAGGCGAATGCAAGGAGGTGCTGTTCCTGTGCGGCAATCCTACGGAAGAGGCTGTTATCCATTGCGTGAACATCACGTCTGACGGCAACGCCGACTTTTCCTTCCGTCGCAGCGAAGAGCAGGCCGCCGAGGCCAAGTATTGCACGACCGTCGGCCGCTACCTCTACGACCCCCATGCCGCCTTGCGCAAAGGTGGTTGTTTCCGCCTGATAGCGCAACGCTATGGACTGCCAATGCTGGCTCCCGGCACCCACCTCTACTCCTCCGACAAGCTGCAGCCCGACTTCCCTGGCCGTATTTTCGAGGTGTTGCAGGAGGTGACACTCAACCGGAAATTCCTGAAGACCATCGTTCCGAACGGGAAAGCCCATGTGGTGGTGCGCAACTTCCCCACCGAAGCCTCGGCTTTGCAGAAACAACTGGGACTCAGCGAAGGGGGCGCCCTCTTCATTGTAGTTTGTACCGTCGGCAACCGTCGCACGGGATTCCTCTGCAAGCAGATATAAAAAAGATGAAGGGGTTCGGCGGTGCAGGCCGAACCCCTTCGGGTGAATATGTTGTGCTTGCTATATTTTCTATAGCCAATAACTTATAACCCTTACGAACACTTGCTCCATCCGCACTGCGGGCAGCTCTTGCAGCCGCCGGTATAGATGAGCTTGCTGCCACAGTCGGGGCAGACCTCACCGGTCTCGGTACCATCCTTGATATAGCGTTTAAGCGCACGGGCCACACCATTACTCCAAGTGGTGATGCTGTCGGTGTCGAAGTTCAGCTTGCCGATGAGTTCCACCACATTGGGGATGGGCATACCGTGACGCAGGATACCCGAGATGAGTTTGGCGTAGTTCCAGTACTCCTTGCGGAACATGCGCGACAGCCCCTCCATGGTAATGTGGTAGCCATCCTGGTCGGTAAACTGGAAGTCGTAGCGGGCATGCTCCTGCCCTTTCTCTTTGACACGGATGACCCAACCTTTCTCGACCCACTTGGGCAGGAGGAAATTCTCGGCGCGACCGGTGAATATCTCATACGGACGGCCTTCATACATGCCTACGACGGCAATCCAGTCTTCCTTCTCGTTCTTGAAGCGCACAACCTCGGCCTCGAGCTTCTTGGGACGCTTGGGAGCCTTGCTTTCACCGAAGCAGGGATTGTCGTCCTTCTTGCCTTCCGAGGTGGAGACGAGAACACCGGTACGCGAACCGTCGCGATAGATGGTGCAGCCCTTGCAGCCGCTCTCCCATGCCGTCTCGTAAATCTTGCTCACCACCTCCTTGGTGGTCTCCTTGGGGATATTGACCGTGACCGAGATGCTGTGATCCACCCACTTCTGGATGGCACCCTGCATCTTCACCTTGGCCACCCAGTCGATGTCGGCGCTGGTGGCATGGAAGTAGGGGCTCTTCTCGACGACCTTCTGGAGGTCGGCGTCGTTCATGTGCATCACCTCTTCGACATCATAACCATTGACCTTTGCCCAGTCGAGGAACTTGGGATGGAACACGTTGTACTCCTCGAAGTAGTCGCCGTTCTCGTCCTTGATGATATTGTGGTTACCCAAGGCAGCGTTCGCCTGTTCTCCCGAGTCGGGACGGTTGATTTTCTTGCGGCGCTTGTAGCTGACGAGGAACACTGGCTCAATGCCACTGGTGGTTTGGGTGCAGATGCTGACGGTACCGGTGGGGGCGATGGTCAGCAGGGCGATGTTACGGCGGCCGTACTTGGTCATCTCGGCATAGAGCTCGGGGTCGGCCTTGCGGATACGCTGAATCAGGGGGTTGTTCTCCTCGCGCTTGGCGCTGTAGATGGGGAACGTGCCGCGCTCGCGGGCCATCACCACGCTGGAGCGGTAGGCACTGCAGCAAAGCGTCTGCTGCACCTTGACGGCGAAATCGGTAGCCTCGTCGCTGCCGTACTGCAACCCCAAGGCGGCCAGCATATCGCCCTCGGCCGTGATGCCGAAGCCGCTGCGACGGCCTTCCATGCACTTCATCTTGATGTTCAGCCACAGGTTGTGCTCCACCATCTTGATTTCGTCGCTCTCGGGGTCGGACTCTATCTTCTTGAGAATCTGCTCCACCTTCTCCAGCTCGAGGTCGATCAGGTCGTCCATCAGGCGCTGACCCATCATCACATGCTTCTTGAAGAGGTCGAAGTTGAACTTGGCCTTCTTGGTGAAGGGATGCTCGACATAGCTGTAGAGGTTGATGGCCTGCAAACGGCAACTATCATAGGGACAGAGCGGTATCTCACCGCAGGGGTTCGTCGAGACGGTGCGGTAGCCGTAGTCGGCATAGCAGTCGGGCACGCTCTCGCGGATGATGGTGTCCCAGAAAAGCACGCCAGGCTCAGCGCTGCTCCACGCGTTGGCGATAATCTTGTTCCATAACGCGCGCGCGTCAATAGTTTTGGTATATATGGGATTGGGCGAGTCGATGGGGTACTGCTGCACGAAGGGCTTGCCCTCCATAGCGCAGTGCATGAACTCGTCGGTAATCTTCACACTCACATTGGCACCCGTGATTTTGCCCTGCTCGAGTTTGGCATCGATAAAGTTCTCCGAATCAGGATGCTTGATGCTGATGGAGAGCATCAATGCACCGCGACGGCCGCCCTGGGCCACCTCGCGGGTGGTGTTGCTGTAGCGCTCCATGAAAGGCACGATGCCTGTGGAGGAAAGCGCGGCGTTCTTCACCGGGCTCCCGCCGGGACGTATGTGGCTCAGGTCGTGACCCACACCGCCGCGACGCTTCATCAGCTGCACCTGCTCCTGGTCAATCTTCATGATGCCGCCATAGGAGTCGCTGTTTCCCTGGTTGCCAATGACAAAGCAATTGCTCAGCGACACCACCTGGAAATTGTTGCCGATGCCGCTCATGGGGCTGCCCTGCGGCACAATGTAGCGGAAGTCCTTCAGCAACTGATAGATCTCCTCCTCACTCATCGGGTTAGGGTACTTCTTCTCGATGCGGGCATACTCCTTGGCCAGACGACGGTGCATCATGTCGGGGTTCAACTCATAGATGTGGTCGTCGTCGCGCAGGGCATACTTGTTCATCCACACATTGGCAGCCAACTCATCGCCATCGAAATACTTCACCGACGAGCGCATGATTTCCTCGGTGGTGTATTGCTTCTTCTCTTGGGGCTGCTCCACGGGTTCAGCTGCAGAAAATAAATCGCCTTGCATAGCAAAAACTTTTACTTATTCTTCTATACTACAATATTTTAATCAAAGAAACGGGAATCCGTTTTCGTTTGCTAAATTAGACAGAAAATGGCAATCGGCGACAAATAGTTATCAACAAAAAGTGAACCGCCGGCGGCCATTTACAAGCCCTTTGGGCGGTTGCGAGGTTGATAACTCTCAGCCCCCGCTTCGCCGCCATCGGTTTGCCTTTTACCTTTGACAAGCGCTTGCCTAAAGTTTGCCTAAAGTTTACCTAAAGGTTGCCTAAAGGTTACCTACGGGTTACCTACGGGTTACCTACGGCTTAACAAGGGAGTAACAAGGGACCTCCACCCGCCTTCAATCGGGAAGGATTACACAAAACACAGAATATCAAACAAATACATTCGAAATAAAAAACTTAACAAAAACGTAACAATTCCGTAGCACTAACCTGCGTACCTTTGCAGCGTCAAACGAAACAAACAAAAACATGGATATACAGAATATCTTATTGGTAATCTTGAAGTTGGCTGGTGCATTGGCCGTATTCCTCTTCGCCATGAAACTGATGAGCGAAGGCCTTCAGAAGTATGCGGGCTCGAAACTGCGCCACATCCTGACCAAAGTGACCGGCAAGCCTCTGAGCGGCATCCTAGCCGGTACGGGCGTGACGGCCATCATCCAGAGCTCGACGGCCACCACCGTGATGACCGTGGGCTTCGCTGGGGCAGGCCTGCTGACCTTGGCCGGCGCCATCGCTGTGGTGATGGGCGCCAACATCGGCACTACGGTCACCGCATGGATTATCACCCTCTTCGGCCTTGGTGGCGGTGGCACTGAGGACAAAGTGCCCCTGATGCCAATGGTCATTGCCGCCATCAGCCTCTTCTTCATTTTCAGCAAGAAGAACAAGATGCAGTACCTCGGCCAAACCATCGTCGGTTTGGCGCTGCTCATCCTCGGCTTGGGCCTGATGGGCGACTCGGTGCCGCCGCTCGACGAGGACGTTGCCCACTCCATCGCCTCCCTCGGCCAATGGGGTTACTGGTCTGTTCTACTGTTTATTGTAATTGGTGCCATCCTCTGCATCATCCTTCAAACCTCGTCGGCTATGACGGCAGTCATCCTGCTGATGGCTAGCCAGGGATGGATAGACTTCCCGACCTCGATGGCGTTGGTGATTGGCCAGAACCTCGGCACCACGCTGACCGCCCAGGTGGTGGCAATGACCACCGGCACCACCGGCAAGCGCACCGCCCGCGCCCACTTGGTGTTCAACGTGGCCGGTGCCCTCATCTTCCTCATTCCCTTCTATCCCATTTGCAACGCCGTGATGTTCGTCAGCGAAAGACTCGACCACCTGCTCCCCTCCATACCACTCATCCCATTGGCTATCACCGTCTTCCATACACTCTTCAACGTGGTCACCACCATCATTCTGGCCTTCTTCATCCCTCAGATTGTGAAGATTGTCACCTGGATGGTGCCTGAGAAGAAAGAGGAGGGCGAGGAGGAGTTCCGCCTTACCTATCTGGAACCCAACCTGCTCAGCACCGCCGAGCTCAACCTGCAGAGCGCCAAGAGCGAGATTGAGGAATTCTCGAAACGCGTGCTGCGCATGTACACCTTCCTGCCCGGCCTGCGCACCGCCAAAAAAGACGAGGAGTTCGACGCCATCATGGCTCGTATTGCCAAGTATGAAGGCATCACCGACCGGATGGAAATGGAAATCTCGAAGTTCCTCACCCGTGTGGGTTCCGGTGACATCTCGGAGCATGGCTCCGAGCGCATCAGCACCATGCTCCGCATCATCGACAACCTTGAGAGCATCGGCGATACGATTTACCAGATAGCCATGACTCGTCAAACCAAGCGTGAGGACGCGGTGCACTTCGATGCCGGCCTCAACGCCAACCTCGAGGAGATGCGCCAGCTGGTGCAGAAAGCCCTCGACGTGATGGACAGCAACCTGCACGACTACGACCATGTGGATCTCGATGCCGCATACGCCGCCGAGCACGCCATCAACGCCTGCCGCGACCGGCTGCGTGCCCAGCACCTCGACGCATTGAAGTTGGGTGTCTATAACTACGCCATCGGTAACGCCTACAGCAGCCTCTACGCTCTGTACGAGAAGCTTGGCGACTACGTCATCAATGTCTCGGAGGCCATCGACGGCTCACGCAAACACGCCGACGACTAAAGAAGCTCAACGCCAACGGAGCGTCTCGACGAGGTGCTCAATGTCGGCCTCAATATAATTGATTACAGGCGCGAGCGAATCATTATTAGGAGTTCGGTTGAGGTAGAGGGCACCGCGCAGGAAGTGGCTGGTGCTGTCGGTGAGCCAGAACTGGCAGGTGGAAGCCACCTTGTTGCCTTTCAGATAATAGACGGTGCCATAGACCTTGTGCTCACGGTCCTCATAGGACTGTTCCTCGATACCGGAACTGAACTGATAGTGCTGCTCCAGGAAGCGCGACGAGGTATCCACTTGGGCTCGCATGTCATCGGAACCGGACAAATGCTTGTAAGTAAGAAACACCACCCCGTCCCACTGCGGGTAGTTGAGGTCGAGCCACACTTCGTCGTACTTGACGCGATCGGGCTTGATGCTGCCGTCGGCTTTGAATGTGCATACTTGGCGCGGTTTCTTGAGCGTCAGTTCGACGCTGTCGTTGGCCTCGAAGAAAAACGGCAACGTTATGCCGGGCATGGGCTGCCCTTCGACGCTCATCGGCAGGGTGTCGACGAGCCAGTAGTTATGCTCCGGAAGGTCGATGCGCAGGTAGGCATAGGGCTTGGGAGTATAGTCGTTACGGCAGGAGGAAAGAGAAAATGCCAAGAACAGGCAGGGTATCAACAACTTCTTCATCGTCAAATAACTTTACCGTTCAACATAGGGACAAAACTATAGGTACCGAAGCGTTCGGTCTGCCACTCGCTCCGATCCTCGCCGTGCTTGGTGATGCGGAGCATCTCCTGCTCGCCGTCGCCCAAGGGAATGACCATGATGCCGCCCACTTTGAGCTGACGCATCAGTGCTTCAGGCACTTCCGGAGCTCCACAAGTAACGATGATGCGGTGATACTCGCCAGGCAGCCCCTGGAAGCCGTCGCCATAGAAGCATTGGGCACGATAGCCCAACTCGCGGAGCAGCTGCGAGGTCTTGTTGTAAAGGTCTTTCTGCCGCTCGATGGTGAACACCGTGGCCCCCAAGGTGCTGAGCACCGCAGTCTGATAGCCGCTACCGGTGCCGATTTCCAACACCTTCATGCGAGGATGCACGTCGAGCAACTGGGTCTGCATGGCCACCGTCGAAGGGTGCGAGATGGTCTGCTCACAGTCAATCATCAGTGCCACATCGTCATAGGCCCTGCTTTCGAGAGCGGTGCCGATGAAGAGATGGCGGGGTACCGTGTTCATGGCCTCGAGCACCGTCTTGTCTGTGATGCCCTTCTTCTGCAGCGCAGCGACCATCTGCCGGCGCAACCCTTGGTGACGAAAAGTGTCCTGTCTCATTCCTCGACGCCTTGGAAGGCCTGCGCACGCAGGGTGATGGTAGTATTCTGTGGAGTAACCATGACGGCGGGCATGCCCTCCTCGGCAATATAGCCGATGATGTGCACACCTTCCATCTCCTTGATTTTATCGTAGTCTTTCTGATTGACGGTGAAGAGAAGTTCGTAGTCCTCGCCGCCGTTGAGGGCACAGCTGACGGGCAACATGTTCTTGCTCATTTCTGAACAAACACGCGATGTCTGGTAGTCGATGGGCAGATGCTCCTCATAGACCTCGCAACCGCAGCGCGAAGCACGGTAGAGGTGCAGCAGCGCATCAGCGAGGCCGCGGCTGACATCAATCATCGACGTGGGGACCACACCGGCGTCGGCCAACTTCTTCACGATGTCCATGCGGGGTTCGGGCTTGAGGAAACGCTCCAAGACGTAGTCGTAGCCGTCGAGATCGGGCTGGAAATTAGGGTTGGCCTGATAGGTCACCTTCTCGCGTTCCAGAACCAAAAGACCGGCGTAAGCACTTCCGAGGTCGCCGCTACAGCAAATCAAGTCGTTGTGAGAGGCACCGTGACGGTAAGCGATGCGTTCTTGTTCCACATCTCCCACAGCAGTCACCGTTAGCACCATACCGGCGCGCGAAGTGCCGGTCTCGCCGCCCACCAGGTCGGCATGATAGCGCTCGCAGCAGAGGCGGATGCCGGCATAGAGTTCTTCCAGTGCCTCAACTGAATAGCGGTTGCTCACCGCCACAGAGACAAGTACCTGATGCGGGGTACCGTTCATAGCGGCAATGTTGCTGATAGCTACCGCCACAGCTTTGTAACCCAGGTGCTTCAGCGGGGTATAGGTCATGTCGAAGTTCACCCCTTCGACCAGTGTCTGGGTGGTGACGAGGGTCAGACGGTTGCCGTCGCCCTTGATAACGGCGCAATCGTCTCCCTGACAGGCGGTTCCATCGGTCAAGCGCTCCACCAACGCCACCTTGCCCATCTGGCTTATCTCTGTTCGTCCTTCTTGGTATTGAAGTTGTTCCATAGTCTATCTCGTTAATTCATACATAAGTATGCCTGCTGCCACGCTAGCATTGAGGCTCTCGGCTGTGCCACCGAGGTTGGGAATCAGCACGGGATGGGTGACGGCGGCCATGGCCTCGGGACTGATGCCCCGACTCTCGTTGCCGATGAGCAATACCGATTGTTTAGTGCTTAGTGTTAAGTGTTTAGTGATGGGTTCCCCCTGTAGCGAGGCTCCATAGACCGGCATGCCACAGGAGGCCAGCCATTCCGGTAAATTCACATAATCCACCCGAGTGCGGAAGATGGCACCCATCGTGGCCTGTACCACCTTGGGATTGAAGCAACTGACGGTATCACGGCTACACACAATATGCCGCACCCCGAACCAGTCGGCTGTACGCATCAGCGTGCCCATATTGCCCGGGTCTTGGATTCTGTCCAAAGCCAGAATGAGGGATGAATGGGGAGGGATGAATGAGGAGTTGTCGGGGCAGTCGAGAAGCATCCACACCTGATTGGGTGTCTTGAGATTAGAAAGACGTTCCAGCTCAGCAGGACTCACCTCATAGGCCTCAGCAGCCACCGTGTTGCCGGTATGGGCCGACAACCATTCCGCCGTGGCACACACCACGCGGACAGGCGCACCGACTGCCATCGCCTCAGCAGCCATCTTAGGCCCTTCGACAACAAAAACCGCCTCCTCGTCGCAGCGTTTCTGCAGTCGGTAGGCGGCTAATTCCTTCAACTTGCTCTTCGAAATCAAAGCTCGATATACATGTTGTTTTCCTTCGCCAAACGGCGGAGATTGATGATGGCATAGCGCATGCGACCCAACGCAGTGTTGATACTCACACCGGTACGGGCGGCAATGTCCTTGAAATCACACTTGCCGTAGTGACGCAGAATCACCACACGGCGCTGCTCGGGAGGCAGCATCTTGACCAGTTTGCGGATGTTCTGACCCGTCTGTTTCTTGATGATGACATGCTCGGCATTGTCGTCAGGAAACTTCAGGTTGTCAAGCACATCACTTTCCGGGCGGTTGGGCACCAAAGGCATCTTGTTGTTCCGTCGGAAATGATCTACAATGAGATTGTGCGCGATGCGCATCACCCAGTGGACGAACTTATTCTCGTCCTTGTACTGATCCGAATTGATGGTAACAACCACTTTGTAGAACGTGTCCTGAAAGATATCGTCGGCTGTTTCCTTGTCCTTGACCACCGAGAAGATGTAGCCATAGACTTTGGCCTGATAGCGCTCCAGCAACACCTCGAAGCAGGAAGAATCGCCCTCACGATAACGCATAATCAGTTCGTTATCCGTCAGTTGTTTGGTCTTTACGTCCGTCATGTTCCTTTACGGTTTGGGGGTTAAAACTGATACTTCTGCCTCGATAGTTTTCTGGTTTTGTTCTACATCAAATCGGCTGCAAAATTACACATTTTTTTTAATATGCAAACTAAAACCTTCTTTTTTTTATTTTTTTAGTAAGCCGACTTTTCTTTCCAACCATACAATAATTGCATAAAAAAGTCGTTACAGGTTAAATAATGTCAAACCGGTACGCCGATAGAAGCCATGTGGTGAAGTTGATTTTCATCGCCGTGGGTGTCCTCTTCATAGGGCGCCTGGCTATGCTTCAACTCTTCAACCCCAAGTACCGCGACCTGGCCCGCCAGCAGTCGCTGCGCAACGTGACACAATATCCGGCCCGTGGCTTTATATACGACCGCCACGGCAAACTGCTGGTGCACAACGAGGCCGTCTATGACCTGATGGTCGTCCCTCGCGAAATCAAGAACCTGGACACGGCTTACTTCTGTGAAGCCCTCGGCATTACCCGCGAAGAGTTTAACGAACGGATGCAGAAAGCCCGGAAATGGTCCACCTATTCAGCTTCGCCTTTCATGAAGCAGATTTCCAAGGAGGAATACGCCCATTTCGAGAACAAGATGTTTAGGTTCAAGGGGTTCTACATTTCCCAACGTACCCTCCGCATCTACGACCGCCCTATAGCGGCGCAGGTACTCGGTTACGTGGGCGAGGTGGATCAGTCCGATTTAGACCGCGACCCCTACTACAAGCAGGGCGACTACATCGGCAAGAGCGGCCTCGAGAAGAGCTACGAGGAGGTGCTGCGCGGAATCAAAGGCAAGAAAATCATGCACGTGGATGTGCACAACCGAGAGGTGGGACCCTATCGCAACGGCGAACTCGACACCCTGCCTGTGGAGGGATGCAACCTCTACACCACACTTGATGCCGACCTGCAACAATATGCCGAGGACCTGATGGCCAACAAGCGCGGGTGTGTGGTAGCCATCGAACCTTCCTCTGGCGAGGTGCTGGCTATGGTCTCGGCACCCTGCTACGACCCCAACCTGCTCGTCGGACGCATCCGTGGCGAGAACTACAACAAACTCAACGCCGATCTTGCCAAGCCCATGCTTAACCGAGCCCTCATGGGCCAGTACCCCCCGGGGTCCATCTTCAAGGTGGCGCAGTCGATGGTGGCCCTCGACCTGGGCGTCATCACCCCCAACACCGGCTTTGTCTGCGACAAGAGTCTCGTGGGTTGTCACAACCATCCCTCGGCCCGCTCGGTACAGGAGGCCATCAAAATGAGTTGCAACCCCTATTTCTACCAAGTCTATCGTCGAGTCATCCAACAGGGCAAATACAAGAGCATCTACAAAGACTCGCAGTACGGTCTCACCGTGTGGCGCGAGTATATGTTGCGCTTCGGTTTCGGTCAGAAACTCGACATCGACCTGCCCAAGAGCGGTCTTTCCAAGGGCAACATCCCCGACACCACCTACTACAACCGCTGGTATGGCCGTGAGCGCTGGGCCTTCTCCACCATCTACTCCAACTCCATCGGCCAAGGCGAAGTCACCGTAGTGCCCATCCAGATGGCCAACCTCGCCGCCATCGTGGCCAACCGCGGATACTACATTACCCCCCATTTGGTTCGGTTCTATGGTCCCGACTCTGTCCGCAACAACGAATACACCACCCGCCACGAGACCGGCATCAACCCCAAATACTTCGACATCGCCGCTGCCGGTATGTATGATGTGGTCCATGTGGCCGGCGGCACCGCCCGCCGTGCCCGTGTCGATGGTCTCGACATTTGCGGCAAGACCGGCACCGCCGAGAACTACGGCAACGACCACTCCGTCTTTATCTGCTTTGCTCCCAAAGACAATCCCAAGATAGCCCTGGCCGTCTATGTGGAGAACGCCCAAGGCGGCGGCGGCACCTGGGCGGCACCCATCGCTGGACTGCTCGTGGAGAAATACCTTAACGGCGAGGTGAAGCGCAAAGACGTGGAGAAAATGTACCGTGAAATCAACCCCTGCCAGAAGCTGCCGCTCACCCGCAGGGTCAAAAAGAAGAAGTGATGTATCAGGAACGGATAAAGATAGACTGGTGGACTGTGGTCCTGTGGGCGACACTGACATTGTTCGGCCTGCTCAACATCTACTCCGCCACCTACAACGGCGACCGCACCTCCCTGTTCGACTTCGGCACCTTCCACGGCAAGCAGCTGGTGTGGATAGCCATCACCGTCGTCACCGCGGCGGTCATCCTCCTCAGCGAGCCCCGTTTCTTTTCCAACGCCGCCTATCCCATCTACGCCATCGTGCTCGGCCTGTTGGTCGTAACTCTCTTCCTGGCCGTCACCGTCAATGGAGGCAAGTCGTGGATTGACATCGGCGGCTTCCGATTCCAACCCACCGAGTTCGCCAAGTTTGCCACAGCACTGGCGCTGGCCAAATACATGTCCGCCATCGATGTGGAGTGGAAACAGACCCGCACCAAGCTGGCAGCAGCCATCATCGTTCTTATCCCCATGGGACTGGTGCTGCTGCAGCACGACACTGGCTCGGCACTGGTCTTCATCGCCTTTGTGCTGCCCCTGTTCCGCGAAGGGCTTTCGGGCGGCATCCTCGTGGTGGGTGTGGCAGCCATCGTGCTCTTCATCCTTGCCCTGCTGATCAACAAATACATCCTCCTCGGTATCCTAGGCCTTCTCTCCGTGCTCTACCTCTTCGTGTGGCTCAACAAACGCACCGCCCGCGACTGGTGGCGGACCCTCGGCGTGCTGGCACTCTGTGCGGCCTTCGTCTTCTCGGTCGATTTCGTCTTCAACCACGTCCTTGAGAGCCACCAACGCGAACGCATCGACGTGCTCCTCGGCAAAACCGTCGATCTGCAAGGCTCGGGCTACAACGTAAACCAGTCCAAGATAGCCATCGGCAGCGGCGGCTTCTTCGGCAAAGGCTACCTCCGCGGCACCCTCACCAAGGCCGAATTCGTGCCCGAGCAGCACACCGACTTTATCTTCTGCACCGTCGGCGAGGAATGGGGCTGGCTTGGCTCCTCCGTCATAGTGGTCCTTTACGTGGTGCTCCTCGTGCGCCTCATCAGCATGGCCGAACGCCAGCGCTCCACCTTCTCGCGATTCTACGGCTACTGCGTGGCCAGCATCCTCTTTGTACACCTCTTCGTCAATGTGGGCATGGTGCTCGGCCTCGTGCCCGTCATCGGCATCCCCTTGCCCTTCTTCTCCTACGGAGGCTCCTCGCTGCTGGCCTTCTCTCTCCTTTTATTCGTGTTTATCAGGCTCGACGCCACCAAAAACCAGTTATACTGATGTCCAAGAAACCCAACCAACCCGAAGAACACTGCTCCTTCTGCGGCCGACCCGCTTCCCAGTCCGGCATGCTCCTCAGTGGCATCAACGGCTATATCTGCGCAGACTGTGCCCGACAGGCCGGACAAATCTTCGCCGAGCACGGTCGGAAGCCCACAAACCCCAAATTCGAAATCCAGAACTCCGACATTCCCACCCCTACCGAAATCAAGCAGTTCCTCGACCTCTATGTCATCGGCCAGGAAGCCGCCAAGCGCGTCCTCTCGGTGGCCGTCTATAATCATTACAAACGTCTGAAATACAACCAAGAGCACGGTGAGAAGAACGATGTGGAGATTGAGAAGAGCAACATCGTCATGGTCGGCGAGACCGGCACAGGAAAGACTCTCCTCGCCCGCACCATCGCCCGCCTGCTTAAGGTGCCCTTCTGCATCGCCGATGCCACCACCCTCACCGAGGCCGGCTACGTGGGCGACGACGTCGAGAACGTCCTCGTGCGGCTCCTTCAAGCCGCCGACTACGACGTGCCCGCCTGCGAACGCGGCATTGTTTTTATCGACGAGATAGACAAGATAGCCCGCAAAAGCGAGAACACCTCCATCACCCGCGATGTCAGCGGCGAAGGGGTTCAGCAGGCCCTGCTGAAACTCCTCGAAGGCGCCGAGGTCAATGTACCCCCCGAGGGCGGCCGCAAGCACCCCGAACAGAAACTCATCAAAATCAACACCCGCAACATCCTCTTCATCTGCGGAGGTGCCTTCGACGGCATCGAGCGCGCCATCGCCGCCCGCCTCAACTCCAACATCATAGGCTTCAAAGGCGACGAGCGCCGTCAGGAACTCAACCGCGAAAACATGCTCCAGTACGTCCAGCCCATGGACCTCAAGAAGTTCGGCCTCATCCCCGAACTCGTCGGCCGCTTCCCCGTCCTCACCGCCCTCCAGCCCCTCGACCGCGACGCCCTGCGCCGCATCCTCACCGAGCCCAAGAACGCCCTCACCAAGCAGTACGAGGCCCTCTTCCAGATGGACGGCGTGACCCTCGTATTTGAGCCCGCCATGCTCGACCTCGTGGTCGATCGCGCCGTCGAGTACCATCTCGGTGCCCGCGGCCTCCGCTCCATCATGGAAGGCATCATGACCGACCTCATGTTCGAACTGCCCGGCATGGAGAAAGGCTCCACCTACACCCTCACACGCGACGAAGCCGAACGCAAAATCAAGCTCTGACCCAACACGCAGCCTACTGATTCTGAGTCTATTCATTGGTTCCTCGGCGCACACAACCCTCATAACCAACTGATTCTCCATAGATTATCCCTTATGACTCCATAGATACTACATAATGACTACATAATGACTATATAATGCCTCCTAAAAAAACATGTAGTCATTCTGGAGGGAGTAGGGAATCAAAAAGGAACCAATGAGTGATGGAAAGCGTGCAAGTCCCATGTCTGAAACATTTTTTTGCCATGTAAGAAAAAAGTTGTAATTTAGCACTTTGAACTGACGCATTGAATTGGCCGCAACAGCCACTCAATGAGTTGGTTGTGGTATTAATAACAGGTATATAAAATTGGAAATCCATATATGAAAACACTGAAAAGAGGCCTTTTGCTACTCTTCATCGCCGTGGTGACAACTTCGGGTGCCTATGCCCAGAAGAGCCTTGCTGCGAAGGCCGACAACCTCTTCGACCAGAATCGCTTTGTGGAAGCCCTGGAGCAATACACCAAAGCCTACGAGAAGATCAAGGACAACAAAGCCGAGAAGAACCGCGTCTATTTCCAGATGGCCGAATGCTACCGCCTAATGTACGACTACCCCCATGCGGAGCGCATCTACAAGCGGTTGGCCGCCGACGGATATGCCACGACTGAACGCAAGTTGTACTTCAACCTGGCCGAAATCTGCCGTTTCGAGGACAAATTTGACGAGGCCGATGAGTACTACGAGAAATACCTCCAGATGGAGCCGACGGACAGCCACGCCGCCAAACGCAAGGCTTCTCTGATTTACGCCAACCAGCTTTCCATCAATCGCACACGTCACGAAATCAAGAAGATGGACGACTGGTGCACCGATTATAACGACTGGGCGCCGCGCTTTGTAGGCACTGACACGACATTGCTGATATTCACCACCTCACGCTTTGCCGAGGGAGAAGATGACAACGCTGACCCTTGGACCAACCAAGCTTTCTCGGACCTCTACACAGTGTATCAGGACCGCAACGGCAAATGGGTGTCGCGTCCGGAACCGTTCGACAAGAGCGGCAAAATCAACAGCGAGGTGAACGAGGGTGAGCCTTCGTTCTCACCCGACGGCCTGACGGTCTATTTCACCCGGTGCGACGTCTGGGAGGGGGAGACACACGGCTGCGCCATCTATGTAGCGCAGAAAGCCCCTGAGGAGCAGAACGACAAGAAAGCCAAGAAAAGCAGCAAGAACAAGAAACAGAAACACTCGAACATGACCCCGTGGGGCATGGCGCAGAATATAGCCGAAGCAGCATCAGAGGCTGCCGCAGAGGCCAATGAGGTTAAACCCGGCGAATGGTACGAGCCCGTCCGCATCAACCTGGGCGACACGGTCTATAACTACCTCTACCCCGCCATCAGCAGCGACGGACTGACGCTGTACTTCACCTCCGATATGCCGGGCGGCTTTGGCGGATACGACTTGTGGAAGGCTACCCGCAAGAGCACGGCCGACGACTTCGGCAAGCCGGTGAACCTGACTTCCATCATCAATACGCCAGGCCGCGAAATCATGCCGGTACTGCGTACCGACTCGATACTCTGCTTCTCATCCGACGGCCATCCGGGCATCGGTGGACAGGACTTGTTCTGCAGCCACCTGAACCCCAACGGCAAGTGGTCGTCGCCGGTGAACCTGGGCGTGCCGCTCAACTCATCGTACGACGAGATGTCCATCGTATTCTATCCCGACCAGGAGCGCAGCAATGTGGTGGAGCGCGGATACTTCTCTTCGAACCGTCCCTTCGCCGACCCCCTGAACCGCCATCTGGCCAACCAGAGCAAGGACAAAACGCCCCCCATCAACGATGAAATCTTCTACTTCGCCCTGCCGGCCCTGAACTACAGCATCGAGGGCATTGTGCGCGACGAAAAATCGATGCAGCTCATGCAGAATGTGCGCATCCGCCTCGTGGGATCGGACGGCAGCGAGAGCGAGACCCGCACCGACAAGCGAGGCCACTACAAGTTTGACAGCACTGTGGTGCGCCGCGACGTGGTCTATAAGATGTACCTCTCGAAGAAGGACTACTACAGCATCGAAGGTTCGGAGAGCACACGCGGATACAACACCAACAAATACATCAAGCACGATTTCCGCATGGAGCCGGTGCCCAAGACGCCGGTAATACTGCCCGAGATACGCTTCGACCTGGCCCGTACTGAACTGAAGGGCGAGTTCATGGATTCGCTGATGGACCTCTACATCATCATGGAGAACAATCCCAGCCTGGTGGTGGAGATTCGTTCGCACACCGACTGCCAACCCTATGTAGGCCTGACCAACGACACCCTCAGCCAGCGTCGTGCGCAGACGGTGGTAGATTACTTGGTGAGCCGCGGCATCGAACGTGAGCGTCTGGTGGCCAAAGGCTATGCCGACCGCGTGCCGCGCGTGCTGGACAAGGATGTCACCGTTATGGTGAACGACAAGCCCTACAGTTTCCAGGAAGGTATGGAGATGAACTGCGACTACATCGCCACCCTGAGCGGCGACCGCCAACAGGCTGCGCACTCGCTGAACCGCCGCATCGAGTTCCTCGTGCTGAGGGACGACTATGTGTCGCGCCGCGAGATTGACAACATCGCCGCAACAGGCGAAGGCAAGGTGGTGAACCTGGTGGAGAACGAACTCGAAGACCTCGACAAGACAAAAGACCCCGTCATCGTGCATGACGAGAGCGTGATAGCGGTGACCATGATCAACGCCACCCGCGGCGAGATTCAGTGCATCATCAACAGCGCACAGCAGGTGCCGATGCTCATCGACGAGCGCTATCTGGAGCCACTCGCCATCTCGTGGGAAGAGGCCATGAACCTGCTCTACCAGCAGCGCATCACCAAGGAGGACTTCCCGCTGCGCGACGAGAGCTTCGACCCCGAGGGCAACATCCTCGACCGTGCCACCATCGTCTTCAAGGAGATGCAGATTGGAGAGCAAAAGGTGAAGAACGTAGAGGCTGTCGTGGTGAAAGGCATCGACTACAAGTTCATCATCAACCGCACCGGCCTGCGTCAGTTTGGCGAATATGAGTTCGACAAGCAGCGCGCCAAGCTGGTGTTCTTCGATGAATAAACTGATAACTATCCTCGGTCCCACGGCGACAGGCAAGACTGCCCTGGCCGCCGAGGTGGCCTATAGACTCGGCGGTGAAATCATCAGTGCCGACTCACGGCAAGTGTTCCGAGGCATGGACGTAGGAACAGGTAAAGACCTGGCCGACTACAACTTACACGGCACCCACATTCCCTACCATCTGATTGACATCTGCGACCCGGCGGAGGAATACTCAGCCTACCGCTTCATAAACGATTTCGTCAAAGCCTACAACGACATCACGACACGCGAAAAACAGCCGATACTCTGCGGAGGCACAGGGCTGTACATTGACGCAGTGGTACGAGAGTATCAACTCAGTGACGCACCGGTTGACCCCGACTGGAGGGCCTCGGTTAAAGCCTACTCCGACGAGGAACTTACCAAGAGGCTGGCCGCCTATGGCCCCCTGCACAACCATACCGACACCGAGACCCGAGAGCGGCTGCTGCGAGCCCTTGAAATTCAAGATTATGCCGCCAAACACCCCGACCGATACACCCACCTGCCGGAGATGCAGCACCAGGTATTCGGCATCCGCCTTGAGCGTCAGGAGATTATCAACCGTATTGAACGACGACTGCGAGCCCGATTGGACGAGGGCATGACCGACGAGGTGCAAAGGCTGATAGACAACGGGGTGAGACCCGAGAGACTGATGCGCTTCGGGCTGGAGTACCGCCACGTGACACGGTTCCTACTGGGCCAGTGCACCGAGGAGGAGATGTTTCGCGACCTCTTCACCGACATCCGTCGTTTCGCCAAACGTCAGATGACATGGTTCCGTCGCATGGAACGCAACGGGGTGGCCATCCATTGGATTGACGGCACCCTGCCTACCGCCACCCGTGCCGATGAGCTCATCGCCTCTTTATAATAATGTTCTATACCTATTTATTTTAGGACTTTTTAAGAGCAGGGGCGAAAAAAGATTTTGCCAGTTGAAAAATTGTTTGTAACTTTGCACTCTCCAAAAATGGGGATATTGTGCCTTGCCTACCCGTTCAAGGTGCATATTCTCAGGTTGATAAGTATGGAGACCAATTATCCGTCAGCGGTCAAAATGCGATGCAATCGGAGGAGAAATGAACGTTTTCAGAGCGAGAGCAGAGCAAATTTATTTGCTTTGCCAAGTGAAAAAAAACGAACACGAAGTGAACAAAAAAAAAGAGAAAAACATCATCGTTAGTAAAATAAAAAAATGAGTACGTTAAGTTACAAGACCGTATCAGCCAACAAGCAGACCGTCCAGAAGGAATGGGTGCTGGTTGATGCCGAAGGACAGACCGTAGGTCGCCTGGCTACCCGCGTGGCCAACATCCTGCGCGGCAAGACCAAGCCCTGCTACACTCCGCACGTCGATTGCGGCGACAATGTCATCATCATCAACGCCGAGAAGGTTGTCTTCAGCGGCAAGAAGGAGACCGACAAGATTTATCAGCGCTACACCGGTTATCCCGGCGGCCAGCGTGAGACCACCCCTGCCAAGGTGCGTGCCACTCACCCTGAGCGTATCCTCGAGCACGCCATCCGCGGCATGCTTCCGAAGAACCGCCTCGGCGATGCCCTCTACCGCAACCTCCACATCTATGCCGGCAGCGAGCATCCCCATCAGGGTCAGAACCCCAAAGCCATCAATATTAACGAAGTAAGATAAAATAAGATATGGCAGAAGTAATCAACACCATTGGTAGAAGAAAGACCGCCGTGGCCCGCGTCTATATGACCCTCGGCAATGGCGAGATCAAGGTCAACGGCCGCGACTACAAGGAGTATTTCCCCACCGGTCCGCTGCAGTACATCGTGAACCAGGCTTTCGCCGTGGCTAACGCCGAAGGCAAATGGGA
>JAGCYV010000035.1 GCA_017960605.1 Bacteroidales bacterium
AGGTGGCGGAACTTCTTGGCCAGCTCGGGGTTGAAGAGGTCGCCGCTCTCGGCGAAGGCCTCGAAGGCGTCGGCGTCGAGGATGGCGGTCCAGGTGTAGCTGTAGTAGCCGGCGTCATAGCCGGTGGTGAAGATGTGCTGGAAGTAGGGGCTGCGGTAGCGGCTGATGATTTCGGGGATGAGGCCGATGGTGTTCATGTGCTCTTCCTCGAAGGCCACGGGGTCGATGTGCTGCTTCTCGCGGATGGTGTAGTAGTCCATGTCGAGCAGGGAGGCGGCGAGGAGCTCGGTGGTCATGAAGCCCTGGCCGTAGGTCTGGGCGGCGGCGATCTTCTTGATGAGGGCGTCGGGGATGGCTTCGCCGGTCTGGTAGTGGTGGGCGTAGAGCTTCATCACCTGCGGGTGGCGGCACCAGTTCTCCATGACCTGGGAGGGCAGCTCGACGAAGTCGCGGGGCACGTTGGTGCCGGCCAGCGAGGGGTAGGTGCACTTGCTGAGGAGGCCGTGGAGGGCGTGGCCGAACTCGTGGAAGAGGGTCTCGCTCTCGTCGAAGTTGAGCAACGAAGGCTTGTCAGCCGTGGGCTTGGTGAAGTTGCAGACCACCTGGATGATGGGGATGACGTTCTCGCCGGTCCGGCGGTCGATATGCTGGCCGCGGAACTCGGTCATCCAAGCGCCGCTGCGCTTGGAGGCACGTGGGTGGAAGTCCATGTAGAGGATGCCGATGGTCTGCTCGCCGTCCTTGACTTCGAAGCAGCGGGCCTCGGGGTCGTAGGTGGGCAGGTCGGTGCGCTCGGTGAAGGTGAGGCCGTAGAGACGGTTGGCCACCATAAAAGCACCTTCGCGGACGCTGTCGAGAGCAAAATAGGGGCGCACCTCGGCGTCGTCGATGGCATACTTCTCGACGCGGTATTTCTCGGCATAGTAGCGCCAATCCCAGGGCTGGAGCTTGGCGCCGGGCTCGTCTTTCTCGAGCATGCGCTTGTAGATGTCGCGCTCCTGCTTGGCCACCTTGAGGGCGGGGCCCCAGATGGCGTTGAGGCAGTCATAGACAGCGGCGGGCGTCTTGGCGAGGCAGTCGTCGAGCACCCAGTCGGCGTGGGTGGGGAAGCCGAGGATATTGGCGCGCTCGAGGCGGAGGTTGACGAGGGTGTCGATAATCTTGGTGTTGTCGAACTCCCCATCCTTGCAGCGGTCGGTGTAGGCGTGCCACACCTCCTCGCGCAGGGCGCGGTCGGGGCAGGTCTGCATGAAGGGCTCCCAGGTGGGTATGTCGAGGGTCACCTTGCCACCGTCGGGGAGCTCCTTGGAATAGGCATTGGTGGCCTTGAGCACATTCTGGGCAAAGCGAAGGGTAAGCGAGGCAATCTGCTCGTTGAGTTGACGGAAGCGTTCCTGCTGGTCGGCAGGCACATTGGCACCGCCGCGGACAAAGCCCTTGTAGGTCTCCTCCAGCAGGCGCATCTGCTCGGGGGTGAGGTCGAGGCTCTCGCGCTGGTCATAGACGGCCTTGATGCGGGCGAAGAGCTTGGCGTTGAGGGCGATGTCGTCGCCATGGGCCGAGAGCAGCGGAGTGACCTCCTCGGCGATGGCTTCCATCTCGGAGCTGTTCTCACACTCGCTGAGGTTGAAGAAGACCGCACTCACGGTCTGCAGCATCTCGCCGCTGTACTCGTAGGGGATGATGGTGTTGCCGAAGGTGGGTTCCTCGCTGTTGTCGGCGATGTTGTCTATCCACTCTTTCTGCTGCTTCATGGCCTCCTTGAAGGCAGGCATGTAGTGCTCGGTCTTGATGCGCGAGAAGTCTGGGATCTCGTAGGGGGTGTTCCACTTGCTGAAGAAGGGATTGTCCATGTTCTTTTTGTCTTTGCAGCCGGCCAGCAGCAACAAGGCCGCTGCGGCGATGGGAATTAAACGTTTCATATTATTTCAATTGTTTGCATATCGTCTCGAAGAGGTCGGCACTCAGCTTCTTGGCCACAAACTTGTGGGTCTCGTTCTCGATGAGGTAGATCTGCGGGGTGGTCTGTATGTCATAGACTTCGCGCCAATCGACGTTGGCCTCGGCCCCGTTGAGGTTGATCCAGCGCGGGTTGGTCATGTGGTGGTCGGCGAGGAATTTCTTCCACTTCACCACCGTGCCCTCGTCGGGTTCGGAGAGGATGGCGAAGGCGGTCAGATTGAGCGAGTCGGCCATACGGTCGAACACCTTGTAGATGGCAGGGATGATCTCGCGGCAGTGGCCGCAGGTGGGGCTCCAGAAGACCAGCAGCGTGTAGCGGCCGGGCAGGTGGTGCAGCGAGGCGGGCCGCTGCAAGGTGTCGAAGAGTATCAACTCGGGAGCCTCGCGTCCCACCAGCAGACGCTCCCACTTGGTGGCGCGCTCGACCTCATGGTCGATGCCCGAGGGCGACATCCAGAAGGCCTTGCCGGTGGCGTAATAGCGCTGCACCAGATGCACATAGACCTCGTCATAGACCATCACGTTGCTTTGCAGGAATTTCTCGGTGGTGGTGTGCACCAGCCACTTGAAGACCTCGGGCGAGGGTTCGGCGCGGTCCATCAGGCTGTCGAGCAGCGGGATGATGGCCGCTGGCGGCAGGCCCTGCATGTGCTTGTCGATATAGTCGGACACGCGCTGATAGAACACCGACTTGGGGGTGCGCACCAGGAAGTCGTCGTCGAGGGGCATGTTGTCGAAATAGTGATGCATGAACCAGAAGTAGCGGTCGTTGCCGTTCAGGCTGTCGGGCGGAGCGGCCGGGTCTTTGGTGGCCGTCATCATGCGGGAAAGCATGGCGTCGGGGTTGGAGGCGATGAAGGTCATACGGACGCTGTCGATTCGCAGGTACTGACGGCGACGGAAGTCACTATAGGCCGAGTCGCTCATCTCGGCTTTGGCATTCTCCATCTCCTCGTAGAGCTGTTCGGTGGCCCGATGGAAATTGTAGAAGACGGTGTTCTGCTTCGAGCCCTTGACCTCCATGTTGCGCTGCCAGTCGCGCTGGTCAGTGTGGAACTTGAAGTTGGGCTTCTCGTGATAGATCACGAAATCGACATACTGTCCCTTCTGGTTGTTGAAGAAATAAAGGCCGGGGAGCAGCTCACGGTCGCCCTCGAAGACGAACTTCCCGTGGCCGTTGTTGTAGGCCGTATCCAACACACGGAGGCTTTCGGCGTAGTAGTAGCCGAGGAGCATCGCCGAGTCGGTGTTGCCGTCGATTTGCAGGGTGATCTTGTAGGCGGGCTTGGCCGCCGCCAGCAGCGGCAGCAGCAAGAGGAGGAGTATGACGTTCAGTCGTTTCATCGTTCCAATGTTTGTCATAACATAACGGGATTGGGGTTCATTTATTGTCATTCACTTACCCTATAAAGACGCCGATATCCCTTGTTTTGGCTCATCATTTTAACATTATTCTTCATTTTCCGATGCAGAACCGCGAGAAGATATTGCCCAGGACCTCGTTGTTGGTCACCTCGCCGGTGACGGTGCCGAGGTGGTAGAGGGCGTCGCGGAGATCGACGGCCACCAGATCGCACGGCGTGCCTGCCTCCAGCCCTTCGCGGACCTGAGAGAGTGCCTCCTGCACGCGGCGTAGGGCGGCATAGTGGCGTTCGTTGCTCACCAGCACGCTGTCGGTGCCCATCTCCTGACGCACAGCCTCCACCATGGCCGCTTTCAGCGCCTCGATGCCGGCGAAGGTCTTGGTTGATACGTTGATAGGTTGATAGGTTGATAGGTTGATACGTTGATACGTTGATGGGTTGATAGGTTGTCGGCTGAGCCGACGGCATACCAGATACGTTGATGGGTTGATAGGTTGATACGTTGATAGGTTGTCGGCTGAGCCGACGGCATACCAGATACGTTGATAGGTTGTCGGCTGAGCCGACGGCATACCAGATACGTTGATCGGTTGATAGGTTGTCGGCAGGAGGTCGGTTTTGTTGAGGACGACGATCACCTTCTTGCCGGAGAGGTCGAGGTCGGGCTCCTGCCACGGGGTGGTGGCGTCGTGGACGAGCAGCACAATCTGGGCATCGGCGACGGCCTTGAGGCTGCGCTCTATGCCGAGGGCCTCAACGGTGTCGGTACTGTGGCGCAGGCCGGCGGTGTCGATGAAGCGGAACGTGAGGCCGTCGATGGTCAGGAGCTCGTCGATGGTGTCGCGGGTGGTGCCGGGAATATCGCTCACGATGGCGCGGTCGTCGCCCACCAAGGCGTTGAGCAGCGAGGACTTGCCCGCGTTGGGCCGTCCGACGATGGCCACCGGGATGCCCCTTTTCAGGGCGTTACCCAGGCGGAAGCTGCCGATCAAAGAGGAGAGTTCGGTGAGGAGTGTTGAAATCAGACCGTTCAACTGTGTGCGGTCGGCGAACTCGACATCCTCCTGGCTGAAGTCGAGCTCCAGTTCCAGCAGGCTGGTGAGGTCGAGCAGCTGCTGCCGCAAGGTCTTGAGGGTTTCCGCATAGCCGCCCCTCAGCTGGCTGACGGCCAGACGGTGCTGCTGGGGTGTGGCGGCATCGATGAGGTCGGCCACCGCTTCGGCCTGCGAGAGGTTGAGGCGACCGTTGCGGAAGGCACGGAGGGTGAACTCGCCGGGTTCCGCCAGACGGATACCGTCGTTGATCAGCACCTGCACCAGCGCCTCCTGCAGGAAGAGCGACCCGTGGCAGGTGAGCTCCACAGTGGGCTCGCCGGTGTAACCCCGAGGATAATAGACGGCCACGATGTCGTCCAGCTCGTCGAAACGGCAATAGACAGCATGTCGCGGCGGCAATTCTTTGACGCTGAGATGACGCAACACCGTCGGCAGAGCCTCGCTGCCGCTCAACCGCAGCATGGCCACCCCTCCCACCCCGCGGGGTGTGGAGACCGCCACTATGGTATCCTCATTCATTCCCACCGATGTATTTGTCTCCAAAAAGCGATTGCATCTCCTCGTCGGTCAGCCCCAGGTCGATCTTGATGCGGTACATGTTGGGATAGTTGAGGAAAAGCACCAGGACGGTGACGATGGCCAGCATGAGCAATGTGTTGCGGGCGGAGAGGATGGTGAAGGCGCAGAGCAGCACCACCACAGCCCACATGGTGAGGTAGAGCGAACGCACATGGGCCGCATAGCCGCCGAGTTTCAACTCCAACCCGTCGGACTGACGCAGACGGGGTATGGTGCGGCGCACGGTGAGCAGCGTCATGCTGACGGCCAGCACCGCCAACACGGCTCCCGCGATGAGCATCCACCGCGAGGTGTAGGCCGAAGGATAGAAGCGCCAGGGGCTGAGATAGATGAACAGCACCGTCAGAATCACCATCCCCATCGAGCCCCAGAGGCCGATGGCAGAGGAACGGCGGATCGTCTTGATATGATTCATAACTTCAAGTATTTGGCAGTGTAGGATTCTTCGCACTTGACAAGATCCTCGGGGGTGCCGCTGAACACGACGCGGCCCCCGCGTTCGCCGCCCTCGGGGCCGAGGTCAATCACCCAGTCGGCGCACTTGAGGATGTCGTGGTGGTGCTCGACGACGATGATGCTGTGTCCGCGTTCGATGAGCCGGTCGAAGGCGGCCAGCAGTTTGCGGATGTCGTGGAAATGGAGTCCTGTGGAGGGTTCGTCGAAGATGAAGAGCATGGGACGCTCCTGCGACTCACCGTGCACCAGGTAGGAGGCCAACTTGATGCGCTGGGCCTCGCCGCCGCTGAGCGACGAGGAAGACTGACCCAGTTTGAGATAGCCCAGGCCCACGTCTTGCAAAGGCTTGAGACGGGTATAAACCGAGCGGGTCTCGTCGGCATCGAAGAACTCACATGCCTGATCGACGGTCATCTCGAGCACGTCACTGATATTCTTCCCCTTGTAGAGCACCTCGAGGGCTTCGTCCTTATACCGTGAACCGTGGCACTCTTCGCAGAGCAGGTGCACGTCGCTCATAAACTGCATGCTGACCGTGACGTAGCCCTCACCCTCGCAGGCATCGCAGCGACCTCCCTCGACATTGAAAGAGAAGAAGCCACTCTTGTAGCCGCGGGCTTTGGCCAGCGGTTGCTGGGCATAGAGCGCACGCACCTCGTCAAAGACCTTCATGTAGGTGGCCGGATTGGAGCGAGAGGAGCGTCCGATGGGATTCTGATCGACCAGCTCGACTGCCGCCAGACGGCACACATCGCCCTCGAGCGACACACATTCGCCCACATAGTCGGCATTGCCCTCCATCCTCCGCTGCAACACGTCGTAGAGCACCCGCTTGATGAGGCTGGTCTTACCCGAGCCGCTGACGCCGGTAACCACCGTGAGCACCCCGAGCGGAATATCCACGTCAATGTGCTTGAGGTTATTGCAGTAGGCGCCACGGATACTGATGCGGTCGCGCCAAGGACGGCGGAGCGACGGCACGGGGATGGTCTTGCGACCGAGGAGATAGTCGGCCGTAAGCGAGCGTTTGGCTTTGGGGAGATTGGCCGGGAGACCGGAATAGACCACTTCTCCACCCAGGCGACCCGCCTCGGGGCCGATGTCGATCAGCCAGTCGGCAGCACGGATGATGTCCTCGTCGTGTTCCACCACGATGACGGTATTGCCGAGGTCACGCAGATGTTTGAGCACCCCGATGAGTCGGGCAGTGTCGCGACTGTGGAGACCGATGGACGGCTCGTCGAGGATGTACATAGATCCCACCAAGGAAGAGCCGAGCGAGGTGGCCAGGTTGATGCGCTGGCTCTCACCGCCGCTGAGGGAGCGGCTTTCACGGCTGAGGGTGAGGTAGCCGAGCCCCACGTCGAGCAGATAGCCCACACGGTGGCGGAGTTCGGTAAGGATACGTTCGACGGTCTTGTTCTCCGTGTCGGTCAGTTCAATATTCTCCAGCCACCGGGCCAGTTCCTCGACCGGCATAGCCACCAGCTCGCTGATGCTCTTGCCGGGTAGGCCTACCTTAACATAATCAGCATCCTTACGGAGACGCCTCCCGTGGCAGTCGGGACAGACGGTGCGACCCCGATAGCGGGCCAGCATCACACGGTATTGTATCTTGTAGCTTTGACTCTCGACCCATTGGAAGAAACCATCGATACCCTCCCAGGTGCCGTCACCGTGCCAGAGGATATCCTTCTGTTCGGGGGTAAGCTCGTAATAAGGCTTATGGATGGGGAAATCGATGACGGCCGCATGGCGGATAAACTCACGCTTGACATCCTGCATCTTGTCGCCGTTCCAGCAAACCACAGCATTCTCATAGATGCTGCGGCTCTTGTTGGGCACCACCAGATTCTCGTCGATGCCGATAATGCTGCCGTACCCTTGGCAGGTAGGACAGGCGCCATAAGGGTTGTTGAACGAGAAGAAGTTGGGGTTGGGTTTCTCGAAAGTGATGCCGTCGGCCTCGAAGCGGTTGCTGAAATCGGAAGCTGTCCCTCCGGCCTCCATGATGCGGCAGCTGCCCTTCCCCTCGAAGAAGGCTGCCTGGACACTCTCGGCGATGCGAGCCATCTGGCTGTCGTCGCCGGGTAGGAGTTCGACGCGGTCGATGACCAGATACACGTCGCCGTCGAGCGAGATGCCTTCCGAATCCTCGATACGCACCACCGTGCCTTTTACCATCACACGCTGGTAACCCTCCTGACGAAGGATGTCGAGCTGCTGCCGAATCGGCCGTTCCTTGCTGTCCTCCAATGGGGAGAGGATAAACACTTTGCCCGAGAGCGTGGAGATATAATCGACCACGTCGCTGACCGAATGCCGCTTCACCTCTACCCCGCTGACGGGCGAGAAGGTGCGGCCGATGCGGGCATAGAGAAGCTTGAGGTATTCGTAGATCTCGGTCTGAGTGCCGACGGTGGAGCGGGGATTGGTGGTGTTCACCTTCTGCTCGATGGCGACGGCGGGAGCGAGTCCGTGGATGTAATCCACATCGGGCTTGGTCATCCGGCCAAGGAACTGACGGGCATAGGAACTGAGGCTTTCCACATAGCGTCGCTGACCTTCGGCGAAGAGGGTGTCGAAGGCCAGAGAGGATTTGCCGCTGCCACTGAGTCCCGTGATGACGATCAGCTTGCCCTTGGGCAGGGTGAGGTCTATATTTTTCAGGTTGTTGGCGCGAGCGCCATGAATGATGATATCACTCATTGGAGGAATTTGAGTTGAGCCAGACGGACCTTGTTGCCGTTGGCCGTAAAGAGTGCGAAGGAGCCGTCGGGACGGCGGATAGAACGAAGGTGACTGTGTTTCGCCTTAGCATCGACCAAAAGTTTCTGCACTTCACCGTCGGGATTGAGCGTATAGATAACCAAATTGGATTTGTTGCCGACTTCATAGGTTTTGGCTTCTTTGGAAATCTCATAGCCCTGCGGCAGTTTGGGGTGCTCGGATTTGACGATGAAAACTTTCGATCCGTCGGTAAGCAGAGAGATGGCCAGCAGGTCTTCTCCCTTCTTCTGCATGTCGCTACGACGGATATTCTTCACCCAAAGCAGGTTGCCGTTGTTATCGACCGCCAAGCAATGCAGACCGGAAGCATAGGAAACCGCGGTGAGGGTGCCGTTGCTCTCGGCGCTCTCGGTACGGAAAGCACGGCCGGCCACCATCACGGCACCGTAGGAAGTGGGCACACATGCCAGCGTACGCACATGGTCGGCACGTTGCTCGCGCTGCACTTTCTTGGTAGGTTTGTTATAGAAGATATTCACATCCTCGTTCATGAAAGGACGGAGGAGGAAGTTGGAGAGAACGGCAGAGTCGATATTGAACGACATGGCGAGAACACCGCCGGTGCTCTTACCGTCTTCGGTCAGGAAGGTGCCCATCGCAATCGCGTGACTGCCATTGACAGCAGCCAGCTGCAGTTCCTTCACGGGGTCGCATCTCACCACGGCGGCATAGCTGTCGGCTTTATACTGCGACAGAATGTTGAAGATGAAACGGGTGTCCCCTTCTTCTCCCGTCTCCAATCCGAGGGTGACAATACGGCCTTCATTGGTAACCATCATGTCATGCATGGAACCCAACGCAAACTCCTTCTCCCACAGCGGTTGCATGCTGGCATCGAGGAGCATGATATGGGTGCGGTATTGCATACTTTCGGTCAGTCGCACAATGCTCACCAGAGCTGTGAGATGGCCGTTCGGCGAGGTAGAAGCCCACACAAAGCACTGATCCTTCTTGTTGTAAGTAAAAAGTTCCAAGCTATCGACGGGAAACACCACCAGGCTGTCGAGGTTCACACGGTAGGCCACTACCGAAGTCTGACGCTTCACACTGCGGTCAGCAAGAAGTACGGCGGCACAACGGTTGTCCATCGTGGCCGCAATCACCTCGGCATTGTTGCTCTTGGGCAAATCGACCACATGAAGCGTCTCGAGGTTCTGGTCGGTAAGCACTACATGCTTGATATGCTTTTTGCCCTCAAAAACCCAACAATCAAGACCGTCATGTGTGCCAAGATGTTTACCATTGGAGAGGTTATAGCTATCGACATGCTTGCTTTCGAGGCCTTTTGAGAGGACGGCTTGCTGAGCGGCCAACTGACCCACAAAAGCAAGAAGGAGGAAAAATACTATACGTTTCATATGGGTGTATTATTTTGTTTATCTTTTGAATGGTAAATCGACGGTATCCGTAATCAAAATGCAAAAGTACGTAATATTTTGCACCTGTACAAATTAATTTCACTTTTCACTTTTTTTTGTATCTTTGCAACATCGACCTTTTGACAGCCCGCAAACGTTCATCATTCTGAATCAAATAATTAAACACATATTCACCATGAAAAAGACAAGCACACTTCTTTTCGTCCTTATCGCACTGTCCACCGGCCTCCATGCACAACAATTTCACACCCCCTTGGAAGGCGACAAGGCGCTCAGTTTCAACATCGGTACCGACTTCAACCTCACTCCGCGCTCCTTCGGCGTCCAAACCATACAAATCACTCCTGCTGCCGGACTTGCACTCTCTCTCCGATACGAAAGCGACAACAAAATCAACGAACGATTCTCGTGGGGGTATCAGGGAGAACTCTCCTACCTCAACCAAACATACCACTATACCGCCGCCACCAGTGACATGGCCGCCATCGAGCATGTCACGCTCAACCAATGGGATCTCCAGGCCGATGTACGTTTATCCCTGACCTATCGGATTACCAACTTCTTTGAGGTTCAGGCTGCCGCCGGCGTCTATTCCGGACTCCTCTACGGCATTTCCGGCGAAACCTACCAGACCGTCACTGCCACCACCGTTGAGGTACCCAACAGCCGCCTGCCCATCAGTAAATTCAGCATCTTCAACTTCGACATGGGCCTCAGCACGATGTTGCAGGCCAAATACCATCTCAACAAAGACCTCTTCGTCAGCCTCTCCCTCCGCGACAATATCGGGTTGAATTTCTTCGGCGACGCTTTCACCAAAAACCCATACCTCGCCCATGGTGGCCAACGCGGCATCATCATGGCCGGCATCGGCTACAAAATCACCCAATAGCAGACGCTACTTCCCTCTCATGAGGATAAACGGCACGAGGCATTCCTCCATCGAGATACCTCCGTGCTGGAAGGTGTTTGTGTAGTACTTCACATACTCGTTATAGTTGTTCGGATAAGCGAAGAAGTCTCCTCCGCGGCAGAAGATATAAGGACTTGGCAGGTGTAATCTCGGGAGGAACAGCTTTGCGGGATCTTTCACTTCGAACACATCGCTTGCCTTGTACTCCATCAACCGGCCCTGCTTGTAGCGCAGGTTCACGCTGATGTCACGGTCGCCGCGCACCCTCACTGGCCTATCAATCTTCACGCTCCCGTGGTCGGTGGTAATCACAACATTCACATCCCGTTCCGACAACGCCTGAAGCATCTCCATCAGCGGCGAATGCTCTAACCAGCTCAACGTCAGACTACGATAAGCACGTTCGTCATCGGCCAGTTCACGCACAATGTCGCTGTCCGTCCGTGCGTGGCTCAGCATGTCGATAAAGTTATAGATGATCACATTCAGTGGCGACTGCATCAGTTCGGGAAGTCTCTCCACCAATTTGCGGCCATACTGTGCGTTCAGCACCTTGTTGTACGTATGTTTGATATTCAGTCCGTGGCGACGCAAGTTCTCGTCCAGCAGTTCGTTCTCATATTGGTTCTTCCATCCCTCTTCGTCTTCGTTCACCCAGTACTGCGGATACTTCCGCTCGATTTCCCCGGGCATCAGGCCAGCAAACATCGCGTTCCTCGCAAACTGCGTCGTCGTCGGTATGATGGTGTAGTACATTTCGTCCCTCTCGACACGGAAATACTGTTCTATCATCGGCTGCACCATCTTCCACTGGTCGTACCGGAAATTGTCTATCACAATAAGAAACGTGGGACGTTCAGTGCCGGAATTCAACAATGGCATCAGCCATTGCTGGATTACCGTCTGACTCATCGCAGGCTTCTCTTCGCGACCTGCAATCCAGTCCAAGTAATGTGACTCATAGAAGCGGCAGAACTGTGCATCGGCCTCCCGTTTCTGCGACAGGAAGATGTCGTGGATGTTCGCGTCATCGGTCCCAGCCAGTTCCAAATCCCAATACACCAGCCGCCGGTACATCTCCTTCCACTCCTCGGCATCCATACGGTCCGACAGCTGCATGCCTATCTCTCGGAACTGACGCTGGTAATCCATTGTGCTCCGTTCGCTCTGCAATCGACGCAACTCCGTGTGTTTCTTCACCGTCAGCAGTATCTGGTTAGGGTTCACAGGCTTGATCAGGTAGTCGCTGATCTTGCCGCCCAAGGCATCCTCCATGATGTGCTCCTCCTCACTCTTCGTAATCATCACCACCGGTAGCTGTGGCCATTTTTGCTTGATTAGCTTCAACGTGTCTATGCCGCTCAGGCCTGGCATCTGCTCATCCAGAAACACCATATCCACCGTTGTTCCGCCCTCCAGTTCATCGACTGCATCGCGTCCGCTCATCACGGGTATCACGCGGTAGCCCTTCTCTTCAAGAAAAAGAATATGCGGCTTCAAAAGGTCGATCTCATCGTCGGCCCACAATATCGTCACTTCCATATCTGTCATTTTTGTTTCACAAACAATAACGAAGGAACCTCCCTTTTAGTATCTGTCTCCTTGTTTTATCGCACCATACCCTCCCTTGCAAATAAAAACCTCCTCATTCATCAAAAAAGCGTATCTTTGCATGTCGATTAACCCCTCAGCCAATGCGCTTAACCGAAGAATACCAGGAAAGTAGGCTTGTCAATCAACTCACCGACCGCCTCCGCGGAAAGGGTACACGACTCCATATAGACGGAATGACCGGCTCGCTGCCTGCCGTAGTGATTGCCGCTACTGCCCAACAACTCAACACCGCCTCCCACCTTGTCATTGCCCCCGACAAGGAATCTGCCTTCTATCTCTCCAACGACATTGAGGCCCTGCTGAATGAGGCCGACACCCAGGTGATGCTTTTCCCCACCTCCTACCGCAAAGCCTACCTCTACGACAGCGACCAGACCGACAACGCCAACATACTGATGCGCAGCGAGGTGGTAAAAACGCTCTCATCGGGAGTGCCCCTGACGGTGGTCACCTACCCCGAGGCGCTGAGCGAAAAGGTGGTCTCCACAGGAGTGCTGCGGGCCAACACCTTGCGCCTGAACCGCAACGAGCAACACGACCTGTGGGAGGTAGCCGACCAACTGCAGGAGATGGGATTCGAACGCGAAGATTTTGTGGTCGAACCCGGGCAATATGCCGTCCGAGGCGGCATCCTCGATGTCTTCTCTTTCGCCTCCGACCTCCCCTTCCGCATCGAGTTCTTCGACGACAACATCGACTCCCTCCGCACCTACGACCCTGTCACCCAACTCTCCGTCAAGCAACTGGACCGACTGGATATCCTGCCCAACCTGACGGACAACACCGAACGCAGTGTAGAGAAAAAGGTGAGCCTGCTGGAGTATTTCGGCAGCAGCGACACCGTATGGGTGCAGAGCCTGATGATAGTTACCCAACGCATCGATGCCTTGATGGAGGAAACCCGCAAAGCCTATGCCGACCGTATGGCAGACTCTGCGCACCCCATCGTCGGCACCCTGCCCAAACCCGAGGACATCTGCTGCCCGCACGACGAACTGCTCCGTGGCATGCTGCAACTAAACATCGTGGAATACGGCAACAGCCACTACTTCAAGGACGAAGAGCGAATCGAGACCCACAGCGAACCCCAGCCGGCGTTCAACAAGCAGTTCGACCTGCTGACCGACACCCTCAACCGCTACGCCGAACAGGGCTACCGGCTGCTCATCACCGTCAGCAACGAGAGTCAGGAGAAACGACTGAAGAAAATCTTTGAGCAATCGGGCAATCATAACTTTCAATTCTCAATCTTCAACTTTCAATTATCCCACGGCTTCATCGACCACGACGAATGTCTCCTCTGCTTCACCGACCATGAGATTTTCGAGCGCTACCACAAATACACCGTCAAAGACCTCCGTTCCACCCATGAGGCACTAACCCTCAAGGAACTGTTCGAACTGAAACCGGGCGATTACGTAACCCATATCGACTACGGTGTGGGACGTTTCAGCGGGCTGGAAAAGGTGACCCAGAACGGCAAGAGCCAGGAACTCATACGCCTCATCTACAAGAACAACGACGTTCTCTACATCAGCATCCACGGCCTGCACAAAATCAGCCGCTATGTAGGCCGCGAGGGTGAGGCGCCGACGCTCAACCGCTTGGGCAGCAACACCTGGCAGGTACTCAAGCAGAAGACCAAACGGCAGGTGAAGGACATCGCCCGCGACCTCATTGCCCTCTACGCCAAACGCAAGGCCTCGCATGGTTTCGCCTTCAGCGCCGACTGTTCGATGCAGACCGAACTGGAAGCCAGCTTCCTCTACGAGGACACCCCCGACCAGTTGAAGGCCACTATCGCTGTGAAACACGATATGGAGGAGCAGGCTCCGATGGACCGCCTCGTCTGCGGGGATGTAGGCTTCGGCAAGACCGAGGTGGCCATCCGTGCCGCTTTCAAGGCCTGCTGCGACTCGAAGCAGGTAGCCGTACTGGTGCCCAGCACCGTACTGGCTTTCCAACACTACAACACCTTCCGCGAGCGTCTGAAAGACATGCCTGTCCGCGTCGATTACCTCAACCGGTTCCGCAGCGCCAAGGAAAAAACTCAGATATACAAAGACATAGAAGCCGGCAAGATAGACATTCTCATCGGAACCCACGCCATCACCAACAAAGACCTCAAGTTCAAGGACCTGGGACTGCTCATCATCGACGAGGAACAGAAGTTCGGCGTCAGCGTCAAAGAGAAACTGAAACAGATGAAGGTGGGCGTCGATTGCCTCACCCTCACCGCAACCCCTATTCCCCGCACCCTCCAGTTCTCTCTCATGGGAGCCCGCGACCTCTCGGTCATCCAGACGCCGCCGCCCAACCGGCAGCCCATCGAGACCGAACTCTCCGACTTCAACGAAGAGCTCATCCGCGACGCCATCAGCTACGAGATGTCCCGTGGAGGACAGACATTCTTCATCAGCAACCGCGTGGAGAACCTGCCCGAGATGGCGGGATTGGTGCAACGCCTGGTGCCCGATGCTCGGGTGGCAATGGCCCACGGACGATTGGACGGCAAAGAGGCCGAGGATACGCTGATGCGATTCGTGGAGGGCGACATCGACGTGTTGGTGGCCACCTCCATCGTGGAGAACGGTCTCGATATACCGAACGCCAACACCATGATTATCAACAACGCCCATCAGTTCGGACTGAGCGATCTGCACCAGATGCGAGGCCGTGTGGGTCGTTCGAACCGCAAGGCCTTCTGCTACCTCCTCATCCCGTCCTACCTCTCCCTCACCGACGATGCCCAACGCCGCCTCCGCGCCATCGAGGAGTTCTCCACCATCGGCAGCGGATTCAACATCGCCATGCGCGACCTCGATATCCGCGGTGCCGGCAACATATTGGGCGCCGAGCAGAGCGGATTCATCTCGGAGATTGGCTACGACATGTACCACAAGATTCTCAACGAAGCCATCGAAGAACTGAAAGAGACCGACTTCAAGGAGCTCTTTGCCGCCGAAGCCGAGGAGCGCAAGGAATACGTGCGTGAGTGCACCATCGAGACCGACCTCGAGGTGCTGCTGCCTGACGACTACGTCACCTCAGGCACCGAGCGTCTTGTGCTGTACAAGGAGCTGAACGAATTGACCACAGAGGAAGAACTGGCCGCCTACCGCAGCCGTCTGCAAGACCGATTCGGACCAGTGCCGGCATGTGTAGATGAGCTTATCAGCACCATCACCTTGCGCCGCATGGCCAAGGAATTCGGCATCGAGAAGCTGATACTCAAGCAGGGGCGTATGATCTGCCATCTGGTGAGCAACCCCGAGAGTCCGTTCTACAGCAGTGCGGGATTTGCCAAACTCATCCGCTACGCACAGGACAACCCCCGTCGTGTCCATCTCAAGGAGACGCCCGAACGACTCAGCCTCTCCATCGACAACATTCCTTCCATCGCCGCCGCCCTCCAGCAGATGAAATCCCTGACGGAGTAAAACAAAAAGAGACGGCCCATCCGACCATCTCTCTTTTTATTCTGTCTTTATCGCTGTTATTGCACGTCCTTCTCGTCGAGGGGCTGGGCGATGAGGCCGGTGAACTGGTTGCTGTTGTTGAACTCCATGCGGACAAACTTGCGGTCGCGGGTTCCTTTGATTTTCTGGCTCACGACAACATAAGTGTAGGGTTTGGGTTTCTTTCCTGTGACGGGGTCGCGGAACTTGGAGTTGTACTCATAGACCACCATCTTCTCTATCTTGTAGCGCTCGCCGTCGAACTTCTCCTCCAGGTATTTCTTGATGCCGCTGTTATAGCGGTCCTTGTCGAGCACCTTGCCGGTCATGATGGGCATGTCGTCGCTGAGGCGATAGACGGCTTCCATCTTCACGTCCTGGGTATTGCTGAAGTAGGCCACTGCATATTCGCCGTTGCGCTCCACCCATTCGGGACCGGCGGTGACACGGCGGCCCATCGACTTCTCAAAATGCGACGAGATGGCCTCGCTGGGGGTGAACTGCTCGGTCTGGGGCTGATCGACACGCGGTGCGGGACGCTTGCGCTCACGGCTCTTCTCGGTGCCGCTCTGCTCGCTGATTTTCTCCTCGCTCATGTCGGGACTGTTGCGGGTGTAGTAGTCGCGTTTCACGGCATCGGGGTCCGGGGCGTTGCTCTTCATCAGCTTGCCACGGGTGTCGAACACCAACTCGCAATCGTTCTCGGCGATACCCTTCTTGATGATAATCATGCGGTAGTAGTTGTCGCCATTCATCTCTTCGACATACTGGATGTCCTTGATGCGGTAGCCCGGGTAGTTGTTGACGAAGTAGGTGTTCATCAGCGTGGGGCATTCCTCAGCCTTCACGGGGAAGGTGCTGTACTGCCAGTCGCCGCCGGCGGTGAAGTAGGAACGTCCGTTCTGTCCGTCGATGACCAACTCGGCGATGTACTGTCCGGGAGCCTGATACCAGGTGCGCACCTTGTAGCTGTCATAGGTCTTCTCCAAGGCCAGCAGCACGCTGCGCGGGACGGCGGTTTCCTTGATTTTGGTCTGTGCTCCAGCCACCAACGGCAGCACCATGAGCAACATCAAAACTATCTTCTTCATATTCGGTGTGTATTTTCCTATTTTGTATCTTATTCCTTTGGTTTATTGCAGTATTGTCTCTCTTCTTACTTGAACAGCACGTCCTTCCGGTCGGGGCTGATGCTGACGGCGGCGATGCGCACGCCCGTCTGCTCCTCGATGGCGGCAAGGTAACGCTGCAACTTCTCCGGCAGCTTGCCATACTCGGTGATGCCCTGCAACTCCTGCTTCCAACCCTCAAAGGAGGTGAGCACGGGGTCAATCTGCACGGTATTGTACTCGAACGGTATCTCGTCGGTGCGCCGGCCTTCAATCTCGTATGAGGTGCACATGCAGACAGTGTCGAAATCGTTCATCACATCAGGCTTGGTGACGTAAAGTTCGGTGACGCCGTTAATCATGCAGGCGTAGCGCAGGGCGGGCAGGTCAATCCATCCGCAGCGGCGCGGACGACCCGTGGTGGCACCATACTCGTGGCCCAGTTCGCAGAGGCGGCGGCCCGTCTCATCGAACAACTCCGTCGGGAAGGGACCGGCACCCACACGCGTGCAGTAGGCCTTGGTAATACCCATCACCTTGCCGATGGCCGTGGGGGCCACACCCAGTCCGGTGCAGACGCCGGCGGTGATGGTGTTGCTGCTGGTGACGAAAGGATAGGTGCCGAAGTCGATGTCGAGCATCATGGCCTGCGCACCCTCAGCCAGCACCTTCTTGTCCTCGCGGAGGCACTGGTTGATGAAGTACTCGCTGTTCACGAAACGGAAGCGTTTCAGCGTCTCGAGGCTCTCCATCCACACATTCTCGTATTCATCGAGGGTCATGCCGTCGATGCGGAAAGCTGCCACATCAAATCCAAGTGTCTGTGCCATACGCAGATGCTGCACCTTCAGCAGCTCGTAGCGCTCGCGGAAGTCGGAAGCCAGCGTGTCGCCCACACGGATGCCGTTGCGGGCAATCTTGTCGGTATAGGCCGGGCCTATACCCTTCAGGGTCGAGCCAATCTTGCTGTTACCCTTGGCCTGCTCGTTGGCGGCGTCCATCATGCGGTGGGTCGGTAATATCAGATGGGCTTTCTTGCTGACAAAGAGATTTTTCGTGGCATCGACACCCTTCTCGGCTATCCCCTCTATTTCCTGACGGAAGATGCGGGGCTCGATGAGCACGCCGTTGCCGATGAGGTTCAATTTGTCCTGGTGGAATATACCGCTGGGGATGATATGCAGCACGTGCTTCATGCCGTTGAACTCGAGCGTATGACCCGCATTGGGACCGCCCTGGAAGCGGGCCACCACATCGTAGGCGGGCGTCAGCACATCGACAATCTTGCCCTTGCCCTCGTCGCCCCACTGGAGACCCAACAATACATCTATCTTAGTCATTTTCTATATTTTATCAATCAAAACCCGCCAATGGCCAATGGCCAATGACCACTACTTTCGCGATGCAAAGATACAACTTTTTTTACAATAAAGCGGATTTTTTTTCAACACCTTCTGCACAGCCACTTCCTCCAGTGTCTCTCCAGTGTTCCTCCAGTCTTCCTCCAGTCTTCCTCAAGCCATCCTTCAAGTCTCCCTCAAGTCTATGGTGTCACTCGAGATTGAAGCGATAGAACCAGAGCTGACAAGGGCCGCCGTCGAGGTTGCGTTCAACGAAGGCACCGACAGTGCCGTCGGGAAGAAGCGTGAGCGACGAGTACTGAGAGGGTCCGTCGCAGAGCAGCACCGGAGCGCTCCATGACCGCCCTTCGTCGTGCGAGACAAAAAGGCTGACGTTCTCGCGTCGCAACGAGTTGGGGAGGCTGTGTATCAGCGTCGTGTCGTCGATTCGAAGCATTTCCCCGTTGCATGCGTTGACGGTCATCTCGGGCCAGGTACCCTGCGTGCCCCACGTATGGCCGCCGTCGGAAGAGTGATTAAAGCCGCGTGATCCCTGACGACGCACGCTGACGAGCACTGTACCATCGGCCAGTTCCATCAGTTTCGCTTCGTCGCCGCCAAGGAAGGCACACTCGGAGCGGTGCCAAGTGTAGCCATTGTCATCGCTGTAAATCACATAGTTGTCACTAACCCACTCGCTGCGTCGCAACACAGCGGCGGCGAAGAGAATGCGTCCAGCATGGGGGCCGTGCCGAAGCCGGAGACCGTTGCCCGAAGCCACGAAGGCACCTCGGTAGGGCGACCCGGCGTCCCAGAGGAGGGAGGTAAGATTGACGGTGTCTGTCCATGTGTGTCCGCGGTCGGTGCTGCGCATGAGATAGACGCCGATGGGGTTTGCGTCGGTGGATTGGAAGTAGCCGTTGTGTCCGGCAAGAAGGCAGAGCACGTCACCGTTGGGGCACAGCACGAGTGCGGGGTCACCGTAGCCGCGTCCTCTCCCCTGCCCCTCGATGAGGGTTTGGGGGTCGCTCCATGTGCGGCCGAGGTCGGTGGAACGACGAATAACAACGTCGATATCTTCGGGCAGGTCGCCCTCGTTGTACTTGCGCTTGTCATTGACAGCCAGCAGGCTGCCATCGTCGAGACAGAGCAACGCGGGGATGCGCCAGTTGGCCGAGCCATAGTCGCCCGGCCGATAGAGGCAGACACTGTCAATCATCACAACCTTATTCCCATCGGTAGAATCAGCCTTCACCGCAAGTCCGGAGGGGCATGCCGCAACCGTCGATGCCGCAAAAAGCAGAAGTGAACATACAAACCCTTTCATGCTACATCCAAGTGAAATGACGGTTCCAGAGGCGGCTGTTATAGTCGGCGTTGAGGCGGTTCATGATGTGGTACAGGGGGATATCGTCTTTGACATAGCGGATGCCGCGCCGGTCTGTCTCACGGTGAACAAGGAACATAGTGTCTTCGCCACGGAACATCAGCAGGCGGAGCCAGAGGTAGAGGAGGACGATGGTCTGTCCGAGGGGGATGGACCACCAAGGTGCAGCGGCGTCGAGGACAAGATAGATCAAGGCCGCCGTCATGGGCACCATCACGATGAGGCAGATGATGCCGTTGGTTTTGAGGGCCTGCCTGTATTCCGCTTTGCGGTCGGCCTCACGGACGCTCTCGGGCCACACCGACCGCAGACGTTCCAAGTCGCGGGCAAAGGCCTCGATGTCATCTTCGACATAGTTAGTGCGGAGATGACCCGGACGACGTTGCGCCGAGGTGCGGCGACGGCCACGGTAGCGAGGGTCGTGCGAGGTGGGCATGGGGGGTTACTCGTCGCGCTTACGCTTGAACCACTCGACGAATTTGGGTAGGTCGTCGAGCTTCTGGAAACCAGCCTTGAAGGGTTCTTCAGGAAGAGGGACGGTCTCCATGTAGCCGACGAGAGTGGCGCAGTCGAACTCACCCATCAGGGCCTCAAGCGTCACATACACCCCCACTTGGAAGTCCTCATCCTGTCGCTGACCGTCTTCGACGGCGATACGGAGGCCGAGCATCTCGGGTTCCTCCTCGCATTCAAGCTGCTGGAAATACATCTTGCGGGTGTCGAAAAGGTAACGGTCGAAGCGTACTTTGAGTTCGGTGCCGATAGGCTGTTTGAAGGCGATGAACTCCCACCAGTCGAGGTCGGGAGCATTATCGACCAGATCAAGGACATAGCGAAAGATGTCGGTGTCGCCTTCGGCGGTGAAGGTGAGGGTGCGGCCGTTGGCGGTGGCCTCGCCGAGTTCAAAGGAGAGGCCGTCGCAGTAGGCGGAGAGTTGATGCTGCAAGGCATCGAGCAGTTGCTGACGCTGGCCGTCGGGGAGGTCGCCGATGGCAATTAACTGTTCGTTGTGGTCGGTGAACCACTGCCAGAATGTCTCTGTTTTATTCATAATCAAACGATGATTGCTTCGGGTTCGAGGGTGACGCCGAATTGACGGCGTACGTCTTTCTGTATGGCTTTTGCAAGAGCAACCACTTCAGCGCCGGTACAGGAACCAGTATTGTAGAGCACAAGGGCCTGCTTGGGCCACACGCCGGCACGGCCGAGGGTCTTTCCCTTCCAGCCGGCCCGGTCAATTAGCCAGCCGGCAGAGAGTTTGTAGGTGTTTAGCGTTAAGTGATTAGCGTCTAGTGGATGGGCATCGGGCATGTCGGGATGCTCAGCTTTGAGGCGGAGGTAGGTGGCCTCATCGACGACGGGGTTCTTGAAAAAGCTGCCGGCGGAACCATATTCTTCAGGACGCGGAAGCTTGCTCCAACGCACCTCAGTGACGATGTCGCGCATCTGCTGCTGCGTGGGGTCGGCGATGCCACGTCGCTGTAACTCGTCAGACAAGGCCTTGTAGCCGAGGTTGGGCGTGAAGGTGGTGTTGAAACGGAGTTTGACGCGCCAGATGAGCCAGCGGCCGGGTTGCTGCTTGAAGATGGAGGTGCGGTAACCGAAAGCACACTCCTCGTTGGAGAAAGTGCGGCGGTCGCCACTAACAAGGTCGATGGCATCCACCGTATCTACCAGGTCCTTGATTTCCACCCCATATGCACCGACATTCTGTACGACCGCAGCGCCGATGTTGCCTGGGATGGCGGAAAGGTTCTCCATGCCGTAGTACTTGTAACCTACACTGATACGCACTACCTCGTCAGTCAGCATACGGGCACCGACGGTGAGGTACTTGTAACGCTCGTCGCTGCCGCCATGAAAGACGGCCTCGCCAATCTTGATGAGGGAGCCCTCGTAGTCCTTAGTAAAGACGATGTTGCTGCCCTCGCCAATGACCATGTAGGGGGCTTTGCGGAAGTCGCTTTTGAGGAGTTCTTCCACGTCGTACATAAAGCGGAATGGCTCGTCGAGGGTGCTGCCGCGAAGAAAGAGGATGCGTCGCGCCCGTGCGTCGATGCCGAAGGTATTCAGTCCCTTAAGGGAGTAGTTTTCGTATATCTCCATATATTATTGTTTGCCATCTTTCGGTCCGAGTTCCTTGCGGGGTTTGCGGACGGGCGGCACGTATCCGGGACGGAACACCTTGATCTGGGAGGTGAGCAGTACGGCAGCCAAAGCCGCACCGAGCACATCACAGACAGTGCAGGTCTGCCACACTCCCGTGAGACCATCGTGCCCAAGGAAGACCATGAAAGAGGGAATGATGAACATAAGCGGGATGAGGAAGAGCACCTGCCGCGAAAGACTGGTAACGATAGCAATCCAAGGCTTGTCAATGCTCTGGAAGAACTGCAAATTGGTGATGGTGAAGGCGATAAGCGGCATCATCACGTTAAGGTACCGCATGGCGGGTTCCCCGATATCAATCAGGTCAGCACTGTCGGTGAACGCTCTGAAGATAATTCTCGGCAACACCATAGCCAACAGGGCCCCCATTGTACCGACAGCGACACTGACTTTCATGGTAAGAGTAAAGACACGCTTCAGACGATGGTTCTGTCCCGCACCATAGTTGTAGCCAGCAATGGGCTGCATTCCCTGACACAGACCTAGAATCAACATCACGAGGAAGGAGGCATACGTATTGACGATACCATAGGCACCGACGGCAAGGTCGCCGCCGTAGCGTATCAGCTGCCGGTTGAGCAATGCCACTACGAACGAGGCGGCAAAGTTCATCAGGAACGGACTCAGGCCTATGAGCAACACATTGCGGAAGATGTAGAGTTTCGGAGCCCAAGCATGGCGCTTGAAACGGATGAAACTCTGCGGCTGTACGAAGTGTAATATGGCGATGACTGCGGTACTGAACATGGAAATGGTGGTCGCCCATGCGGCACCGGATATTCCCCACCCCAACACCATGATGAACAATGCATCGAGGAAGATGTTAAGGATGGCGCCACCTGCCATAATCCACATACTCTTGGTAGGATAGCCACTGGCCCTGATGAGGCCGGTGAGGTTGAATGTCATGGTAGTGAAGAACATTCCGGGCAGCACAATCTGCATATAGTCACGGGCATAGCCAATGGTGTCAGGCGACGCACCGAAAAGTTCCAATATGCGATCCATGAAGAGGTAACCGCCACTGACAAAGAGGAAACCGAAAAAGAAAGTAAGCAACATACTGTTACCCAAAATCTTCTCGGCCCATCGCACATCCTTGCGACCCAGCACAATACTCATGCGGCTGGAAGCGCCCACACCCACGAGCGAGCCGAGGGCGTGAATGATATTCATCAGGGGCAAGGTGATAGCGAGACCTGCAATGGCAAGTGCACCAACATATTGTCCAAGAAAAACACGGTCAACAATATTATAGATGGAAGCGACCACCTGAGTAATGACCGCAGGCAACGCATAGGTTAGCAGAAGTTGCCCTATAGGTTTGGTCTCCAACTCTTTTACTTTATCCATATCACAACAAATCCAAGCATTTTTCGATGGGAATACCAAGGCAGGCATCGGTCTGGTCGCTGTTGCGCTCAATAAGACGGCTCACAACATTCATGGAGGACTGCGTACTTTCCTTAAGGGTTTTTCCGTTCATCAGATGTCCAATCACGACAGCCGAGAAGATGTCACCGGTGCCATGGAAAGCACGAGGAATCTCCTCGTAGTCAATCTTGAAATAAGGTCCGTCAGCGAGATTCTGACTGAATCCTTGCAGCGGTGCATCGCTGCGGCGGCCAAGCACACAATTCCGTCCATCGACCCGTGCACTGGTGATAAGAGCCGTATGCGCACCCAAGGACACAATGGCATCTAGCATGCGGCAAGCTTCCTCCCACTCCATTCCCTCCTTTCTGAAGGGAATGTCGGTAAGGTAACAGGCCTCCGTATAGTTGGGGAAAGTGAGATCTGCCACCGACACCATCTCGCGCATCAACTCCACCTGTCGCTGACTCATACCGTTATACAGGTGTCCCCCGTCACCCATGATAGGATCCACAAAAACCGTGGTCCCCTCTTGTCTCAACCGTTTGCAATAATCACCCACCAACCGAGCCTGATCTTCACTGAACATCAATCCCGTGCATACAGCATCGAAACGGAATCCCAACCGTTGCCATACGGGCAAGGTTCCCCGCATATACTCGGTGGTTTCCATTACGTTGAACTGTCCGTAGTCAAGCGTGTTGCTCACCAAAGCCGTGGGCAGATTATAGACGGTATGGCCAAGATAGGTCAGAATCGGCATCATGGCCACCATCCCCACATGGCTGTGACCCACCACATCGTTTATCAGCAGAATCTGCTTCATCTCTTGATTTTATTCTGCAGGGCCATGATGGCATTGTAGGCGATGAGTCCGTTGGCCAACTCGAGGCTACGCTCATCAACCATGAGGTTGGGACGGTGGAGATTGCTGAAGGGAGTGCCGGGTTCGTGAATGCCGATACGGAAATAGCAGGCCGGTATCTTCTGTGCGAAGAAGGCGAAGTCCTCGGCGGTCATGCGGAGGTCAAGCCACTCGACATTCTCCTCGCCGACATAGGCACAGGCGTTGTCGTGCACCTGCTGTGTGCAGGCGTCGTCGTTGAAGACGTAGGGGTAGCCGTAGTCGATGAAGAGTTCACACTCGGCTCCCATGGCCTCGGCCACGCCGGTGCTTATCTTGCGAATCTTCTCATGGGCTTCAAGGCGCCACTTCTCGTCGAAGGTGCGGATAATGCCCTCCATCTTCACCGTATCAGGGATGATGTTGGTGCGGCCGCCGACTTCCTGTATCTTGCCGATGGTAAGCACCGTGGGCATCATGGGGGCGGCGTTGCGAGAAACCACCTGCTGCAGGGCAATAACGATATGGCTGGCCACTACGATGGGGTCAACGCTCAGGTGCGGCGTGGCTCCGTGGCCGCCGAGACCCTTAACTGTCCAATAGAGCTCGTCGGTCGAGGCCATGTACTTGCCTTTGCGCATGCCCACTTTACCACAGTCCATCTCCGGCAAGCAGTGGAAAGAGTAAATCTCGTTGGGCGTGATGTCGTCGAACAGACCGTCTTCCATCATCATGCGTGCACCGCCGGGGTACTTCTCTTCCGACGGTTCGAAGATGAACATCAGCGTGCCGCTGAACTGGTCTTTCAGCTGTATGAGGATTTTGATGGCGCCGAGGAGCGAGCAGGTGTGCATATCGTGTCCGCAAGCATGCATCACGCCAGGCTTCTCGCTGGCGAACGGCAAGCCCGTACACTCGGTAATGGGCAACGCGTCGTAGTCGGAGCGGAGCGCGACGCAGTATTGTCTTATCTCCTGGTCTCCTGTCTCCTTATCTCCTTTAAGGAGAGCCGTAACACCTGTACGTCCAATCCCCGTCTTAGGCTCCAGTCCCATCGCGCGCAACCGTTCGGCCACGAACTCCATGGTGCCATACTCCTCCTGCGAGAGATCGGGGTGCCTATGCATCCACCGCCGCCACTCTATCACCTCCTCGCGCTGCGCATGCGCCAGTTCTTTGATTCTATCTATCAGCATGTTCATTTGATTACGAATTCATATACCGAGTCGCGTTCTACACCCTTATAGACCGGCAACAGTTTGATATGCGTGCCGCGAGCCAGATTCACCGGTCCCAAGTAAATCGAACTCTGACGCGTCGGTGTGGTACCGTCGGTGGTATAGAAAATATAAGTATTCGGGACCTCGGTCTCAATGGCAATGTTCACCGTTCCTTCATCAAATCGGCGTGCCGTGAAATGGGGAGTAAAACTACCCTCGCAGTAGTGGAATCCACGCTCTCTCAGGCGGTCTTTTTCCACCTCCACCTTGCGACGGAAACGGCTCCAGTCATGCTTCTCACGGGGAGCCCACAGACATTCACTCACGGCCACCATCCTGGGCAGGAGCATATATTCCGCCTCGTTTCCACCGCCAACGCAATCCGTCAGCAGACGGCACTGGCCACCCATCACTTTTACCACCACATGTCCGTTGGTTCCAATCGGCACAGGGTCGAAGTCATAAGCCCGTCTCAGCGAAATTATCCCCTCGTCAGCCTTCGGCTGGTAACGAGGATCGGCCTGATAACGACTCAGATTCCACCAATCCTCGGGTTCCATCACCACTTTCAATCCTTCACGTGCACTGTCCATTCCTTCTTTCAACGAGTAGGCCGAGCAGGGGAAGGAATCCGTCACCACACTCACCCAGTGCTCCGTCGCATAGGCTCGCAAAGCCTTCATTTCCTCCATCTGCACGCTGTCATCCACACCATCTACACACAAACGGTTCATCTTGTAGGCCGCCATCACATCCACCACTCGTTTCAACTCCTTCAGCATCAAAGGCCGGCCGCTTTGGTTCAGATACAAGCCCCTCCATTCGAATCGGGGATAATCCAGTATGGTGCATTCCGGTATCGTCACCGAGCTGTACCTCTTGGTCGTCACATCGGCCGGAAATAGTTGCAAAAGCGTCTGAAAAGCATAGAACAAACCTTGCTCCGTATTGGCCGACAGGCGAATTCCTCCGTTGCGCACCTCCAGCAGGTAGCCTTCCTCTCCAAGCTCACTGTTCACCGTGTCATTCACCCTCAATTCCACATCGCACTCCGACGACACCGCCACCAACCTCGGATACATCCGTGCCTGTCGCATCGACTTCATGATATACTTCACCGTCGCCGAGTTCTGACCCACATTCATCACCCTCACCGCGGGATTGCCCCGCAGCCTGAAACTGCCCTCCCTCTGCACCTCGAACACCGGTTCCGGAGTCACGTTCACCTCCTTCACCTCTCCCCGTTCCCCGCACGCGGCCAGAATAGGCATCAGCAGCACAAGCAACACCAAACGTATCTTATTCATCTTTGACTTTTTAAATCCATAACGACTCTTTCCTCTTTTTATTATATATAGGCACAATATTCTTTTCACCTGTCCGTTATGCCATTATCATGGCATCCTTAAAGAAACTTCTCTCCGACTCAGTCATCTACGGCCTGAGCAGCATTGTCGGCAGGTTCCTGAACTACCTGCTCGTTCCCGTTTATACCTACCACATAAGCGCTGCCTCAGGCGGCTACGGCGTAGTAACCAACGTCTATGCCTACACGGCGCTGCTCGCGGTCATCCTCACTTTCGGCATGGAGACAACCTTCTTCTACTACGCCAACCGCGAAGGTATTGACCGCCGTAAGGTATTCTGTACGGCACTGAGCGCCGTGGGCTCGGTGGCGGCAATCTTCCTTTTGCTGGTGATGCTCTTTATTGGCCCTGTCAGCGCTTTCATGGGTTATAGCGACCATCCCGAATACATCCGGGCCATGGCTATCGTTGTGGCTATCGACGCTTTCCAAGCCATACTCTTCGCCCGTCTGCGTCGCGATGGGCGCCCGTGGAAGTTCTTCTCACTGAAGATGGCATTCATCATCCTCAGCATGGGACTCAACATCTTCATCTTCCTTGTAGCGCCACATTGGAGCCACTTGTCGTGGATGTCGTGGTACGACGAAGCTGACAATGTGAAGTACATCTTCTATATCAACCTCTTCTGTACCGCCATCGTCACACTCGGCTTTTTCAAGGAGCTCAAGGATTTCAGGCTTTCGAATGTCAGTGTGCCGCTCCTGAAGCAGATGCTCAAATACACATGGCCGTTGCTTCTGCTCGGCATCGTAGGCATCTTCAACCAGACAGCCGACAAGATACTGCTGCCCAAACTGCTGCCTGGCGAAGAAGGAAACGTGCAACTTGGCATCTATGGTGCCTGCGTCAAGATAGCCATGCTGATGGCTCTCATCACCCAAGCATTCCGCTACGCCTATGAACCGTTTGTCTTCGGCAGCCAACGCGACAAGCAGAGCAAAGAGACACAGGCCCAGGCCACCAAGTATTTCATCATGTTCACCCTGTTGGCCTTCCTGGCGGTGATGTGCTACATCGAGCTGTTCCAGCACTTTGTAGGACCCGACTATCGCGAAGCCCTGCCGGCCATACCCATCGTCATGATGGCCGAGATACTCATGGGCATCTATTTCAACCTCTCCTTCTGGTACAAACTCTCGGGGCAGACCTGGTGGGGAGCTGTCATGAGCGCCATCGGTTGTGTGGTGCTGGTGGCCATCAACATCATCTTCGTGCCCAGAATAGGCTACATGGCCTGTGCCTGGGGCGGTCTGGCGGGCTACGGCGTCTGCGTACTGCTGAGCTACTTCATCGGCCAGCACAAGAGCCCCGTTCCCTACCCCGTGTGGACCATCCTCGGCTACATGGTGCTGGCGCATGTGCTCTACGCCCTCATGGTGGTGGTGCGTCCCGAGGCGCTGTGGCTGCGACTGGTGTGGAACACCGTGGTGCTGCTGATCTACGTTGCCGTGGTGCTCTGGAACGAACGCAAACTGGTCGCGCAAGCAATAGGAAAACTCAAACACCGCAAGCAATGAAAAACAAAGCCCCACTTCTTCTTATTCCCTGCCTCCTTGTCGCCTTGTTCCTTGCCTCCTGCCAGCGCACTTGCGTCTGCTACGGCTATGACGGACTGGAGCACCGCTACAGCGAGGAGCAGGTCGATGCCAACGGAGGCAACTGCCAGAATATGATTATCCAGGCCAACACTCGTTTCTACTCCGTATGCAACTGGGAATAAACACGCAGGAAACCTGCAACCTCTGTCCCCGTCGTTGCGGTGCCGACCGCACTCAAAGCAAAGGCTTCTGCGGAGCCACTGACTCGCTGGAGGTAGCCTCTGTCTGTGTGCATCGCGGCGAGGAACCACCCCTCAACCCTATCGTCAATGTCTTCTTCGCCCACTGCAACCTTCAGTGCGTCTATTGCCAGAACTACCAGATTAGTGGCCAGTGCACAGTGACCGACGACTTGTGTGCCGAGTCGGCAAGCACCCTCGCCGACCGCATCTGCCAACAACTTAACACCGAACACTTAACGACAAGCACTCCCCTTATCGGTCTCGTCACCGCCGCCCACTACGTAACACACATCCCCCTCATCATCGACGAACTGCACAGCCGAGGGCTGCACCCCACGGTCGTCTATAACAGCAGCGGCTACGAAAGCGTCGAGACCCTCCGCTCACTCGAAGGGCTCATCGACATCTATCTGCCCGACTTCAAATACATGGACCCCCTCCTCGCCAAAGCCTACAGCCACGCCTCCGACTATCCCGAGGTGGCCACCGCTGCCCTCAGGGAGATGATACGCCAGGTGGGCCTGGGACTCAAAACTGACGAGAACGGCACCGCCTACCGCGGCCTCATCGTCCGCCACCTCGTCCTCCCGGGAGCCGTCGAAAACTCTCTCGCCGTCCTCAACCACCTCGCCCAAATGGCCACCGACCACTGGCCACTGGCCGCCCTCCACCTCTCCCTCATGGCGCAATACTTTCCCCCTCGCCCGGGGCTTCCCTCTCCCCTCGACCGCACCGTCACCCCCGAAGAATACCGAACCGTCGTCAGCCGCGCCGAGGAACTGGGCCTCACCGACGGCTGGATCCAGGAACTGACAGCTCAGGACAACTACCGTCCCGACTTCACCCAAACCAATCCTTTCCCCGCTCTATAACCCATAACCTTTAGACCATGAAGTACAGAATGGACCCTGAGGACATGACCGACAGCTTCGAAGGCTGGGCATTCCTCCATTTCAGCACCACCCTCCCGGGCTACGCTCTCGCCGACTCCCTCAATCGGCTCTACGACCTCTCCCTCCGACGCATCGACGACCTCCTCATCGACGGTACCCCGTGGCCTCTCTACCACCACATCGACACCGTGGCCCATCTCAAATACTTCCTCCTCCAACGTCCCGTCGCCGACCACCTCCTCATCATTGCCGGCGACACCGCGAACCTCGCCGCCGACCAGCTCTACGAGGACTTCACCTCCCCCGCCGCTTTCGACCCCGCCGACCTTCTCGCCCGCGAACATGCCGACCTCCTCGGCCAGCTTCTCGCGGCCTTCACCGTCGCCTCGCAGCTCTCCTTTTCCGACACTTCCTCCTCCTCTCGCAAGGCACAGAAAGGGCGCGCCGCCCTCGAGCAGTCCTGCCAGCAGATTATCGACGCCATAGAGAAACGCCACCTCGACCTCAGCGACGAGGAAGCCTCCCTCCTCCATCCCTTCGCCGAAAGATAGCCGTTGCCCCCAAAATGTTTTTTTTTGGTATATCAAAAAAATCTGCGTATATTTGCACCCACGTTTACAGAGCGAAACAATCAATCAAAAAACATAACGCTTATGACAATCAAAGACCTTGAACCCAAAGAGTTGTGGAGCAATTTCTACTCCCTCACCCGCCAGCCCCGTCCTTCGAAGCACGAGGAGAAAGTGCGTAAATTCCTCGTCGATTGGGCCAAAAAGAACAAGATTGCCTGCCGCGTCGATGGCGTGGGCAACGTGATTCTGAGCAAACCCGCCACCAAGGGCATGGAGAAAGTGCTCCCCGTGGTGCTGCAAGCCCACATGGACATGGTGCCCCAGGCCCGTGCCGGCAAGAAGCACGACTTTGAGAAAGACCCCATCGAGACCAAGATTGTGGGCGACTGGGTGTATGCCTGCGACACGACCCTCGGTGCCGACGACGGCATGGGTGTGGCCGCCATCATGGCCGTCTTTGCCAGCAAGACCGTCAAGCACGGCCCGCTGGAGGCCCTCATCACCACCGACGAGGAAACCGGCATGACCGGAGCTTTCGGCCTGAAGAAGGGCGAACTGAAAGGCAAATACCTCATCAACCTCGACTCCGAGACCGAGGGCGAGCTCTATGTGGGTTGCGCCGGCGGTATCGACGCCGCCCTCAGCATCCCCTACAAGACTGAGAAAGCCCCGAAGGGCATGGTGGCCTACAAGCTCACCATCGGCGGTCTCAAAGGCGGCCACAGCGGCATGGAGATCAACACCGGCCGCGCCAACGCCAACAAACTGATGTTCCGTCACCTGCGCTGGGTGGCTGAATGCGGCATCCGTCTCATAAGCATCGAAGGCGGCAACATGCGCAACGCCATCCCGCGCGACGCCGAAGCCGTCGTCGCCATGCCCAAGGAGCACGAAGCCTGCATCCTGAAGGAGTTCGACAAGGTGGCCGGCTGGGTGAAGAAAGAGCTGGCCTCGGTCGAGCCTGACTTCTTTATGAAATACGAGAAGGTACGCATGAACCCCACCGTCATCGACGAAGAGGGCACACAGAAGATTATCAACCTGATGATGGTGGCCCCCAACGGCGTCATCCGCATGAGCAAGGATATGGAAGGCCTCGTGGAGACCTCGCTGAACCTGGCCATCGCCAAGACCACAGCTGCCAAGAAGTTTGTCGTCTATGCCCTGCTGCGTTCCTCGGTTGATACCGCCAAGGAAGCCCTGGCCGAGCGCCTCGTCTGCCTGGCCGAACTGGCAGGCGGCAAGTGCCAACTCAGCGGTGCCTATCCCGGATGGAAGCCCAACATGCAGAGCCAGTTGCTCAAGACCATGAAGGCCACCTACAAGAAGCTCTACAAGAAGGAGCCCGCCGTGATGGCCATCCACGCCGGCCTCGAGTGCGGTCTGCTCGGCGGCAAATACCCCGACATGGAGATGATCTCCTTCGGTCCCACGCTGCAGAGCCCCCACAGCCCTGACGAGCGTTGCAACATCCCCAGCGCCAAGAAGTTCTACGACTACCTCCTGGCCGTCCTGGCAGCCATCCCCGTGAAGAAATAAACCCTTCACCAATGTGCATAAAAAAGGGTGCCTTGTCAAAAGGCACCCTTCTTTTTTTTACCGGTCAATCATCAAAGGCCGATGAGAACCTTGATTTTCTCAATGTTGCTCTCGCGTTTCAGCTTGGCCTCCGCGTCGGCGGCATTGGCGCCGCGCATGGTGTTGATGAAGGCCTGCTGCATCTCGAGGATGTAGTCGCACTGACGGTCGTAGCGCCGCAGATCCTCGGTGTTGGTAATTTCCGTGAGGCCGCGGTAGGCCTTGTACATGCGGCTGTAGGCCTTGCGCATATTGTTGTAGGGCAGTTCGCGGTCGTTGATAATCTTCTCGTTGTCCTTCACCTGCTCCTGCTTGTGAAGCACCTTCAGGCAAAGCTGTTGCATCTCGACATGACTCTGTAGCACGTTGATGAAGCTGCGGCCACGCTCGACAGTGTAGAACGACGGACGCAGGTCGGCCTGCTTGCGCAGCAGACGGTAGCCGTTGGAGAGGACCGGATCCGTCTTGCGGCCGGCCGACAGGCTGTCGTCATTGGTGGCAATGGTGTGGCGCAGGTCTATCACATCGAGGAAGCACTGCTGCACACTCCTCACCTCGTCGAGCTGGGTTTCGTAGAGGTCGGCACCCGCAATGTCCTTGAATGACGGCATCGGCCTCAGGTGAGCCTGTGCGTCATGGTAAGTGGAGACCACATCGGGCAGGTTGCGCTGAGCCAGGATGGAGTCGCTGCGCATACTCAGGTCCTCATAGACGGGATAGAGGTCCATGTAACGCTGCTGGGCAGCGATAAAGTCTTCCAGACTCTGGATAAAGAGGATGCTCTCGGCATTGGAGGTAAAGGCAGGCAGTTGATCAACGGTACGCAGCACATCGCGGTAGGCGGCAACCACATCGCGGTACCTCTTGCCGAAGAGCGACGCAATGTTCTCCGAACCCGAGGCGATGGTGGCACGCAGGTCGATGGTTTGCACATAGCGCTGCTGCACGTTGATGAGAGTGCGCATCCGGGTGGTGTAGTCCTCATACTCTTTCACGTCGGCAAAAGAGATGGGCACCGTGGTCTGCTTGAACACCTTGGTGTAACTGCGATAGATGTCGGAGTTCTCCTTGTCGCACCGCACCTTGAGCACATTCTTGAAATTCTCAATCTGATAGGGCAGCGAGTTCTGTCCGAGCACATTCTCCAGCACATCGTTCTGGAACGAGTTGAGCTGGTCCAGCCGTTCGATGCTCTCGTCGGTGGCGTTGCCCACCGAGAGGTCATACTTGTTATAGACCATCAGATAGCTATAGTAGAGGTCTTTCAGCTGCTTCAACTTGTTCTTGTCGGTGACACCGGCACCGTCGCAGGCGGTGATGATGGCCCTGTGGTGCAGTTCGATGTTGGAACGCAAGTCGGAAGCCATGCGGTTACGCTCCTCCTGCTGACGGCGGGCCTCCTCCTCGGCGCGCTTGCGTGCCGCTTCCTTCTCGGCCTCGATGCGCTGCTGCTCCAGTCGGCTGTACTTGATACTCATGCGTCCCATCAGTTCGGCCAGGCTGCGCAGACGGTACTCATAGATGGCATAGTCGGCCAGGACGGTGTTGCTGTCGAGCCATATCAGGCTGTCACGGAACTCATAGTCGTTCTCTATCGACGAGATGGCCTTCTGGGCTTTGGTACGGATGGAGACGCAGAGGTTGGTGAGATCCACATAGTTCTGCGGCTGCTCGTCCAAATAGCGCATGATGGCGGCGGTGTCGTTCACCCATGCCGAATCCAATCCATAGTTGCCCATCAAGTCACCCACACTCAGCACCGTGGGCGGAGTCACCTGTTTGGCCTTGGCTTTCTTGGGCTTCTGACTCATGGCCGCCATAGGCAGCAAGAGGATGAGAAAGACTAAGAGGATGCGTTTCATGTTATCTCTCGGTTTTTGGTTTGTTTTTTTCTTCAGTCGCCGTAGGAAGAGGCATCGAAGCAATGGGTGCAGATGCTCTCCTTGGGCATTCCGATGGCGGTGCAGACATCTTCCACCGTATTGAATTTCAAGGTATCCACACCGACATGCTGGCGAATCACCTCCACCATGCGGTCATATTCGGGCGTGTCGGCCTGCTGGTAGGCACGCAGTTTCTCCGGAGCCAGGTTGGCGGCGGGGATGCCTTCCAGTTCCTCAATGACACGGCGGGTAATAAGCTCGCGGTCGGTCTTGCTCTCGCTGAAGTTGAGGAACGTGCAACCATGCACCAGCGGCGGGCAGCTGATACGCACATGCACCTTCCTGGCGCCGTAGTCGTAGAGCATCTTCACGTTGTCTCTCAGCTGGGTGCCACGCACGATGGAGTCGTCACAGAAGACCACCTCCTTGCCCTGCAACACGGCGCGGCTGGGGATAAGTTTCATCTTGGCCACCAGGAAGCGGTCGGCCTGGTTCACAGGCATGAACGAGCGGCTCCAGGTGGGAGTGTATTTCAACAAGCCGCGTTTGTACGGTATCTTCTTGCCGTTGCTGTATCCCAGCGCCATACCGATGCCGCTGTCGGGGATGGGGCTCACAAAGTCGGGTTCCACATCGTCGCGTTCTCCCATGATGCGGCCCAGGTTGTAGCGCACCTCCTCGGCATTGATGCCTTCGTATTCTGTGCAGGGGTAGCCGTAGTAAATCCAGAGGAAGGAGCAAATCTGGTTCTTCTCCTCGGCAGGCTTCATCACCTTGATGCCGCCATCGACCGTCACCTTCACAATCTCGCCGGGACCCACGAAGCGGCAGGTCTCATAGCCGAGATTGACATACGAATGGCTCTCGCTGGCCACTGCATAATCGTTGCCCCTGCGTCCGATGACGATGGGGGTGCGGCCGTAGCGGTCACGAGCGGCGATGATGCCGTCGGGTGTCAGTATCAGCATGCTGCACGAACCCTTCACCTTGTCATAGACATTCTGGATACCCTCCGTAAAGTCGGCACCCTGCGTGATGAGCAACGCCACCAGCTCGGTGGGGTTGGTGCGTCCCATCGACAGGTCGGTAAACTGCTGGTGCTGGTCCAGGCAGGACTGCTCCAGTTCGGCAATGTTGTTGATTTTGCTCACCGTGGCAATGGCGAAACGTCCCAGGTGAGAGTTCACCATCACCGGCTGTGCCTCGGTGTCGCTGATGACACCGATACCCACGTTACCTTTCATCTCATCCAGGTCCTTCGAGAACTTGGGACGGAAATGCGAGTTCTGGATGTTGTGGATGTTCTGGTGGGCCTGACTGCCGTCGAAGGTAGCCATACCGGCACGCTTGGTACCCAGATGCGAATGATAATCCGTTCCATAGAACAGATCGGAAATACAGGATTGTTCGGAGACCACTCCAAAGAAACCACTCATAATGTGTTTGTTTTAAATGATATTTTTATTTATATAATGTTGATTCAATTGTCATTATACCTCCAGCACCCTCACAAATAAAGTGCAAAGATACAAAATAATCAACAAACAAATAAAAATATTTACCAACAGGCGGAGGGTTGATTTCCTACCGCGCCAGCGTGCGACTGATTTCCCGCTCGTTGACATTTCTGTAGTGGTAGGTAGCCACCAACCGCCCGTCGTCCATCAGGATAATCAACGGCCGCTGACCGTAGGTGATGTCGAGGAACAGCCCCTCCGGCAGGTCGGCAGGCTCGTAGTAGTGGAACCGCGTCGTGTCCAAATGGTTGCGTTTGGCGATAGATTCCAATTTCTCGCGGCTCATCCGGCAGAAAGGGCACCCGGGGGTGACGAATGCCACCAGTTGTGGCCCGCGGCTCAAACTGTCGGCTTCCAATGCGCCGTCGGGAGCGATGGCCGCCTCGAAGAGTTCCTGGTCGTAGCGGCTCTCCGAGCTGCGGAACATCCAGTTGTCGGGCACCGAAACACAGAACACTCCCACCATCACCGCCACGCCGAGAACGGCAGTAAGCACCACCCTCGTGGCGTTCTTTCCAGCCTTGGATTCAAACCGACCCGAAAGCTTCATATACAGCAGCGTCAGCACTATCAGCACGGCGTTCTTCAGCAGCGACTGACCGGGATTCATCTCGGCCAGCCGGCCGAAGCACTGGCAGCTCTCGTTGCGGCCCGCCAGCGCGGCATAGCACAGGAACAGCGAGAAGAACAGCAGCATGGCCAACGCCAGCAGGTTCACCCACCGCCGCCACCAACCCAAAGCCAGCAGCAATCCCGTCAGCAACTCGACAGCGATGCACAGCCGCACCAGGATATAAGTGGCGTTGAGGGAAAAGAACCCGTAGGAAAAAACATAAAGTTCGAAATCGTCGATGGCCATCAACTTGGCCACCGCCGACACCATGAACACCGCCGCCAGCAGCACCCGCAGCACCACGGCGACCACCTTGCTCTTATTTGCGTCCATAGTCGCGGCAGCTCACCTCGCGCATCCCCACACGCCGCAACGTGTGACGGTTATCCACCACCACCTTCTCCTCCTTGCCCATCTCGGTGATGCTCTCGCACTTCATCTGCGAATCCACCGTGACGATGGTCTGATGCTCAGGATTCAACGGTTCCAAGTCGGTGCACTCGCACTGGTGCTCCTTGGCGCATCCCGCCAACACCGCGGCCGCCAACACCGCAGCCGTCAGAAATATATGTCTCTTGCTTTTCATACTCTCATTGTTTATAGATGCTGTCGATGGCGAACTCATAATCCGTGCAATAGAGGGTGTCGGCCTTCAACGTGTCGAGCGACGTGTGGAAGTTCACCATGTGCAACTGGTCGCACTCCCCTTTTTCGATTTTGACGATGCGCACATCGGAGTTGCGGGTGGCGTCGTTGCCACGCACCGAGCAGCGGCAGGTCTTCTGCTTGCTGCATCCCGCCAGCGCCATCACCATAGCGGCTCCCGCCAACAACAATACAATTCGTTTCATATGAATGACTATATTCTTTAACTTCTTTAACTTCTTAACATCCCGCTCACAATGTCTTCAGCAGTTCCTCCAGGCTCACCTCGTCGTGGATCAGCACGTCGCGGGGCTTGCTGCCGTTGCTGGGGCCCACGATGCCGGCGGCCTCCAGCTGGTCGATGATGCGGCCGGCACGGTTGTAGCCCAGCTGCAACTTGCGCTGCAACAGGCTCGTCGAGCCAAATTGGCTGCTCACCACCAGTCGGGCGGCATCCTTGAAATACTCGTCTATATGCTTCGCGTCGAACTCCTTGTTCGGCTCCTCGTTCTCGTCGAGATATTCCGGCAGCTCGAAGCCCTCGGGATAGCCGCGCTGATCGCCGATGAACCGCACCAGACGTTCGATTTCCGGCGTGTCTATCAGGGCGCATTGCAGACGTATCATATCCTTGCCGGCCAGCGAGATAAGCATGTCGCCGCGGCCTATCAGCTGCTGTGCGCCGCCGGTGTCGAGGATGGTCTTGCTGTCGATGCCGCTAGTCACGCGGAACGCCACACGGGCCGGGAAGTTGGCCTTAATGGTACCGGTGATGATATTCGTCGTGGGACGCTGGGTGGCGATAATCAGGTGGATGCCCACGGCACGTGCCAGCTGCGCCAGTCGCGCTATCGGCAGCTCCACCTCCTTGCCGGCGGTCATAATCAGGTCGCCGAACTCGTCAATCACCACCACGATACAGGGCAGGTAGCGGTGGCCGTGCTC
>JAGCYV010000036.1 GCA_017960605.1 Bacteroidales bacterium
ACCCACATGGTGCTCCGCAAGGGTGAGTGGCAGGAGGACGAGCCTGTGCTGGTGCGTGTGCACTCCAGCTGCGCCACGGGCGACATTTTCGGTTCCTGCAAGTGCGACTGCGGCGACCAATTGCATCGCGCCATGGAGATGATTGACGCCGAAGGCAAGGGCCTCATCGTCTATATGAGCCAGGAGGGCCGTGGTATAGGCCTGGTCAACAAGCTCAAAGCCTACCACCTCCAGGAGCAGGGTTTCGACACTGTCGATGCCAACATCAAGCTCGGCTTCAAGCCCGATGAGCGCGACTACGGCATTGGTGCACAGATACTTCGCGCCCAAAAAGTCAGCAAGATGCGCCTCATCACCAATAACCCCGTCAAGCGCACCGGCCTCGAGGGCTACGGTTTGGAAGTGACCGAGATAGTGCCCATCGTCATCGAGCCCAACAAATACAACGAGCGTTACCTCAAGACCAAGCAGGACCGCATGGGTCACGAGCTTCACATCAAATAAAGAAAGGCGTCTCCGATGAGGCGCCTTTCTTCTTACTATTTCTTCTTCTCTTTTTCTTTCGGTTTGTCCGACACTACATGAGTGTTGTAGCCAATGTTTTTCATGGCTGCCTGAATTTTCTGAACGTTGGTCTTTGAGGCGTCGTAGGTCACTGTGACCGTCTGCTCCTTGATGCTGGTCTCGATTTTCTTCACACCGCTCTCGAAGCGGAGGTTATTCTTGATTTTGTTTTCGCAACTTTCACAATGCATCTGTGGCGTGGGAGTCATCACCAGCACGCGGAGGTCTTTGCCGGCCACTATCAGCAGCAGGCTGGAGAGGAAGATTAAAAGGATCTGTTTCATGGTGATATAGTATTATTTGTGTTCGTCTTTATGTTCCGGCAGGGGAAAGTTCAACCGTATGCCGGCATAGGCCATGATGCCGTGCACGGGACCCCAGACAAGCGTGGGGTCGAAGGTGGAGGACCAAGGGTTGGCGGCATTGATGACGGGGTTCTCCTGACGGTAGTTGGTAAGGTTCTCGCCGCCGACATAGAGGGAGAAGCGGCGGAATTCGCGCGTCAACTGCAGGTTGAGCTGTAGGTAGGCCGGGAACTCTTCGCCGGAGACCAACGCCCCGTTCTCGTCAAGATAGTCAGGGATGCGCCCGCCACCATTGAGCTGCAGGGTGAAATCCACCTGCCACAATGCCAGCATGGGCTTCCAGCTCAGCGTGATGAGCCCTTTGTAGCGACTATGCAAGGGTTTCTCCATCAGCTGCCCGCCATAGGTGCACATCACACGGTTATAGCGGAAGGCCGCCAGCAGGTTGAGGTCTTCTGTGAGGTCGTAGTTGGCGTCCACCTGCAGGGTATGCGAGTAGGAGGTGCCGTTGAGGTTATCGATGGTGATGGCGGTGGGGTCGCTGTCAAAGTCCACCACAGCCTGGTTGATAAAGTCGGTATAATAGTATTCAGCGTTGAGCGTCAACGTGCGGTCCATCACGGGAACATAGAAAGAAAGGCTGAGCCCGCTGTTCCATGATTCTTCCTGCTTCAGGTCGCCCACGACGAGGGTGCGTCCCGAGGTGAGCAGGTAATGGTGCTCGGCGAGGGCATAGGGTGTGCGATAGCCCTTGCCGGAGGAGGCACGGAGGGTCATCCAGTCGGCAGGCACCCATTTCACATGCAATCTTGGTGTGAGGTAGCTGCGGCCGTAGAGCGAACTGTAATCGACCCTCAGGCCTGCCATTGCGGTGAGCTTGTAAGAGGGCTTGAAGGTGTATTGTGCGTAAGCACCTGGAGTGTACTCGGCAGGGTTGGATAATGATTCAATCGTACCGATGAGAAGCTTTTCGTTCATCCGGTCGGCATTGAAGCTGAGGCCTGTGGAGAGATTGTGTATGTCGTTGAAGTCGTGCTCCAACACCAGCTGGGTGTTGAGGCTGTGTTGACGGTCGGAGTATTCCTTAAGACCGAAGGTGCCGTCGAGGTTGTAAAGGCTCCCGGTGGCCAGCAGGGCGAGGTTGGTGTTGTGCTTGCGGTCGAGCAGGAAGGCGTGCTTCATGTAGGCATCCAGCCGGTTGGCTTCAATCATCACCCGGTAGGGGTTGGGGGCGAAATCCTTCATCTGGCCGCCCTCGCGGTTCTCATGCAGATAGCCGAAACCGGCGTGCATGATGTAGCGGCCTTTGGCGTAGTACCAACGGTTCTGCAGGTGCAGCTGCTCGAGGGCGGGCGAGTCGTGCCATCCGTCGCCGTCTTCATCCATGTGCATGAAGTCCTTCTCATAATGTGTCAGCACTTCGGTGCTGAGGTTATGGTTGAGGTGGAAGTTGCCCATGACATTGGCCTCACCCTTGAGGCGGCTGTCGCCGTAGACGTTGACCTGGAGGGCGGGTTCGTCCTCGGGCTTGAGGTATTCCACGTTGATTTGACCCGTGATGCTCTGCGGCCCGTTCTTCACGCTCGAGGCACCCTTGCTCACCGAGATGCTCTTCATCCAGGCTCCGGGCACATAGCCCAGTTGGTAGGGCATGGCGGCACCAAGGGCGACGGGCAGGTTCTCCAATAGCATCTGCACATACTGTCCGCTGAGGCCCAGCAGTTTAATCTGTTTGGCGCCCACAGCGGCATCGTTATAGTTCACGTCGACAGAGGGATTGGTGATGAAACTTTCACCGAGGTTGCAACAGGCGGCTCGGAACAGTTCGTCCTGTCCCAGCTGAAGGCCGTTGACGGCACCACCCAGACGTGAGACTCCCTCCGTTTTGCGCTGCTGAATTGATACTTCGTCCAGCGTGCGACGCATTGTTGTGTCGTTCTGTGCTTCGACACTTAGAGCCACCAGCACCATAAGGCTGGCAGCGAAAAAATATTTTATCATGATTTTCTGATTATTCGATTGTTTGACTGTTTGTTTTCACATTCAAGCAATGAAAATCAGACTCTCAGCACCGTGACAGTTTGCGCCCAATTTCCCGGAGGGGCTTCGACGC
>JAGCYV010000037.1 GCA_017960605.1 Bacteroidales bacterium
ATTCCTCCCTTTCTCTTCCCCTTCTCTACCCCTTCTCTTCCCGTTCTCCTCTAGTATGGTTCAAGGAATCATCTTAGCCGGCATCCTTCTCCCTTGGAACCACGATGCAAAGATACAACCATTTTCCGTGGGCATCTGCCGATTGCGGCGTATCGGTCTTGATTGTTCCCGATTGTTCCCGATTTGTCTTGGAAAGGGGCTCCTTACGGAGCCCCCAGCCAGTCGAAAATAGCCTTTATTTCACGTGGTGTGAATGTTTTTCGGCGTTTGTTGTAACCCAGTGTCTCGCAGGCCATCGCGTTCTGGAGGAAGGCGGCGGAGGTGACGTCCGAGGGAGGGAACCAGAAGGCCACGTCGGGGCGTGCCGGTTTCTCCTTGTTGGCACTCTTGGTCTTCATCTGCTTCTGCCACTCGACGAGTTTCTTCAGCTCCTCGTCGTCGTGGGCGCGGAAGTCGCGACAGATGGCCTCGACAAGGAGTGACAATTGGCCCTTGTTACCCCCACTTTCGGCCACGAGGTTGGCCATTTGGCCACAAGTTTCCTTCCAAGTGAGGTCGGGATACTGAAATTCAGAACCGCTCATGTGTGCCCCGAGAGGGGGGAAAAGCATTGGAACGAGGGGTTCATGCATGTCTTTTGATGCCTGTGAGAGGAGAATTTTGATGCATTCTGTCCCGTTTCCGAGGCCAGGCATCTGGGGTGCTGTCTGTTTTGTAATGTCGTATTTCATTGTTTCTTTGCTTTTTAGGTGATTTTAATGGGTTGATTTCTGACAGTCTGACAGTCTGACAGTCGGTTTTTGAGGGGTGACAAACCTTCTATTCTTTATATATATTATTAATTATTAATTAGTTATATAGTATATAAAGAAGCGTCAGGTATCCTTTTTTTTGATTGTCAGATTGTCAGACTGTCAGATTTTGGTTTTTAGTTTTAATTGTTCCGATTCTCTACCAGGCCCTTGCGACCTTTCTTCCTGAGGACTATCCGTTCCACCTTCTGGGCGATGCTTAGCGCCTGGTGCACCAGCGCCTCCGGCAGCACCTTCACCTGGCTTTCAGGCAGCGAGAAGTAGAAGTAGTAATTCCCGTCGCGGCCCAGCGTGACTACAACGACTCCTTCTTCTGGCTTGCCGACGCCGGCATTGTAAACATCTGCTACAACTGCACCGCACCCAATGTGGGACTGCGTCTTAATATGGAACGCAACACCCTCAAATGCTATATGGCCGACACCGGATTGCTTATCTCTCACGCTTTCGATGAAAAAGGCAAGGTGCCTGTGGAACTGTACCAGAAACTCTTGCTCAACAAACTGGAAGTGAATCAAGGTATGATAGTGGAGAATATCGTGGCTCAAATGCTCGCCACAAACAACCACAAACTATATTTCTACAGCAACTCCAGCAGAGACGACGCCAGCGACCGCATGGAGATAGACTTTGTGGAGGCAAGAAACTGGCACCTGTCACGCAATAATTAACGCCAATTCACGTTAAAAGGATTAAACAATTAACACCGACCAGCGATAAAGGTTTTTCATAATGAATCGGGGCGGCCTCCACGAGGCTGCCCTGTTTTTCTCCGCTGCAAGAACAAGACCAATCACTCCTAATCTGTGCCCGGCGGGCAATGTTAAATTGTTGATATCTTTTCTGCTGCAGATTGAATATTATTTTGTATATTTGCATATTGTCCTTTCGGAGGACAAGAGGCATAATATATTAGAATACAATAAAATATTATAGAGTTAAATGGTTTCTGAGAACGAAAAAATCACACGCGTCGATATCGAGCAGACAATGAAGACCGCCTATATCGACTATGCGATGTCGGTGATCGTGGCGAGGGCACTGCCCGATGTGCGCGACGGCTTGAAGCCGGTGCACCGCCGCATCCTGTACTCGATGAACGAGAACGGAATCCTGTACAACACGCCGACGAAGAAGAGCGCCCGCATCGTGGGCGACGTGATGGGTAAGTACCACCCGCACGGCGACTCGAGCATCTACGGCGCCCTGGTGCGTATGGCCCAGGAGTGGTCGATGCGCTACATGCTGGTGGATGGGCAGGGTAACTTCGGCTCGATCGACGGCGACCCCCCCGCCGCCATGCGTTACACCGAGGCCCGCCTGAAGCAGATCTCGAACGAGATGGTGGCCGATATCGACAAGGACACCGTGAATATGGACCCCACCTACGACAACGAGGGCGAGGAGCCCAGCGTGCTGCCGGCCAAGATCCCGAACCTGCTGGTGAACGGCTCGAACGGCATCGCCGTGGGTATGGCCACCAATATGCCGACGCACAACCTGCGTGAGGTGCTGGAGGGCTGCATGGCCTATATCGACAACACGGACATCACCATCGAGGAGCTGATGCAGTACATCAAGGCGCCCGACTTCCCGCTGGGCGGCACGATCTACGGCTACAACGGCGTGAAGGAGGCCTACACCACCGGCCGCGGAAGCATCATCCTGCGCGCCGACACCGTCATCGAGGAGGACGCGAAGGGGCACAACATGATTGTGGCCACCACCGTGCCCTACGGCGTGAACAAGAGCGAGATGATCAAGAAGACCGCCAACCTGGTGAAGGAGGGCAAGATCGAGGGCATCCTCGACATCCGCGACGAGAGCGACAAGGACGGCATCCGTGTGGTGTATGTGCTGCGCAACGACGTGGTGCCGAACGTGATCCTGAACAAGCTGTTCCAGCTGACGGAGCTGCAGTCGAGCTTCGCGGTGAACAACATCGCCCTGGTGCACGGCCGTCCGCAGCTGCTGAACCTCAAGGAGCTCATCAAATACTTCATCGAGCACCGCGAAGAGGTGGTGACCCGCCGCACGCGGTTCGAGATGGCCGAGGCCGAGAAACGCGCCCACATCCTGGCCGGTTTGCTGCGCGCCATCGACATCATCGACGAGATCGTGGCCCTGATCAAGGCCAGCAAGACGCCCGACGAGGCCCGTCAGGGACTGATGGACAAATTCCAGTTCACCGACCTGCAGGCCCGCGCCATCGCCGACATGCGCCTGATCCAGCTCACCGGCCTGCAGCACCAGAAGCTGCAGGACGAGTACGACGAGAAGATGCGCTTCATCGAGCGCTGCAAGGAGATCCTGGGCGACCACTCGGTGCTGATGCAGGTGATCAAGGACGAGTTCCAGGAGCTGAACGAGAAATACGGCGACGAGCGCCGCACGCATATCAAATACGACGCCGCCGGCTTCCGCATCGAGGACACCATCCCCGACGAGCAGGTGGTGATCACCATCAGCCACAAGGGCTACATCAAGCGCACCCCGCTGACCGAATACCGCACGCAGAGCCGCGGCGGCGTGGGCGCCAAGGGCAGCGCCGTGAGGAGCGAGGACTTCGTGGAGCATATCTTCACCTGCACGAACCATAACTACCTGCTGCTCTTCACCGAGAAAGGCCGCTGCTACTGGATGCGCGCCTTCGAGGTGCCTGAGGGCGAGAAGAACACCAAGGGCCGTCCGATACTGAACTGCATCAACATCGAGCCGGACGACAAGGTGAAGGCCTATGTGAACGTGGAGACGCTGAGCGACGCGGAGTATGTGGGCAACCACTACATCGTGATGTGCACGAAGAAGGGCGTGGTGAAGAAGACGACGCTGGAGGCCTACTCGCGTCCGCGGACGAACGGCATCATCGCTGTGGGCATCCGCGAGGGCGACGAGCTGCTGACGGCCTGCCTGACCGACGGCAACAGTTACATGCTGATCGCCTCGAAGAAGGGCAAGGTGATGATCTGCCCGGAGAAGGAATTCAGGACGATGGGCCGCGGCGCCAGCGGCGTGAAGGGCATAGAGCTGGACGGCGAGGACGATGCCGCCATCGACATGCTGTGCCTGCCCAGCGAGGAGGAGAACCTGCTCGTGGTGACGGAACACGGCTACGGCAAGCGTTCGAGCCTGAAGGACTACCGCGCCACGCTGCACCGCGGCGGCAAGGGCGTGAAGGCCATGCAGGTGACCGAGAAGACGGGCCCGCTGGTGGCGGTGACCAATGTGACCGACGACCACGACCTGATGATCATCAACCGGAGCGGCATCACCATCCGCATGAAGGTGGCCGACCTGCGGGTGCTGGGACGCGCCACCCAGGGCGTGAAGCTCATCGACCTGCGCGGCAAGGACTACATCGCCTCCATCACCAAGGTGCCCACCGAGGACGACGAGGAGCAGGCGACCGAGAACGCCGCACAGCCGACGGAGGAAAATGTGCAGCCGGAATACAATAATGAAGAAGCAACCGATACTAAAGAATAAAAAGAAACCCATAAAAAAGAGACAATATGAAAATCAAAAGCCTTTTAATGATTGCAGTGTTTGCTGCCGCCACGTTGGGGATGAACGCTCAATCGCTGAATGTCGATAACGCCATCGAGGGTTACAACCGCAAGGCGTGGAAGAAAGCCAAAGCGGCCATCGATGCCGCCGCGATGGACGACCGCACGAAGGAAGACGCCAAGGTGTGGTACTATCGCGCCCTGATATACACCCGCATCGGCGACGACATCAAGGAGAACCCGAAGTCGAAGGTGAAGGAGTTTGCCGACACCTGGGCAGACGAGGCCTACCAGTCGGCCCTCGAGTACAAGCGTCTCGACGTGAACAAGAACCCCGACTATGTCCGCAACATGGTTTATGTGTTCGACCGCGTGGGATTCAAATACTACGAGCAGTCGCGTTCGCTCTTCAACGAGAAGAAGTACGCCGAATCCATGCAGGCCGCCAGCCGCGCCGCCGAGATGTACAACAACGGCGGTGAGGGCGACAACGCCGGCGAGGCCATGTATGTGGCCGGCCTGAGCGCCGCCGCCAACCACGACACGGCCAACATCAAGAAGTACTTCAACGCCCTGATGCGCAAGAAGACCGACAAGGACCAGGTCTATACCTACCTGTTCAACATCTACAAGGCCGAGGGCAACGTGGATCAGGCGATGAAGATCGCCTCCAACTACAAGAAGAACTGCAAGGGCAACTACAAGGCCAACCTGCTGATGGCCGAAGGCTACCTGCTGGGCAAGAACATGGAAGAGGGCAAGAAGGAGATCAACGCCGCCCTGGAGCTGACGAAAGACTCGGTGAACATCTACCCGATGCTGCTGGCCCAGTCGGCCGCGCTGCTGGAGCTGACCGAGGACTTCGAGGGCGCCGAGGCCAAGTACAAGGAGTCGCTGACCCTGAAGCCGGTGCAGTTCGAGGCCAACTTCAACATGGGCAAGATGTTCTACAACCGCGCTGTCGATAAGCTGACGGCTGCCGATGCGGTGCCGCTGGACGACGAGACGGGCCTGAACGAGAAACTGCAGGACGAGGCCAAGGAGCTTTTCCGCCAGTCGATCGCCTACCTGGTGAAGGCCGTCGAGTTCCTCGACAACCTGCCTGCCGACCAGAAGCCCTACCACCGCGCCAACCTGGGCAACTCGCTCAGCGCACTGGCCACCGCCTACGCCCGCGTGGAGATGTACGACGAGTCGAAGGCCGCCAAGAAGCGCTTCGACGAGCTCTCGGCCGAATAAGGCACGGAGCGCCGACAGAAAAGGATACCGCACCTGGGCGTGCGGTATCTTTTTTTATGGATAATACAATAAAAAAGGGCGCAGGAGAGTTATTGTGAGGTGAGAAAATGGCTCGCCATACTGTTGATGACGCTGCCCGTCGGATGGGCGGCAGGGCAGGGGATGGTCGCCGGAACGGTGACCGACTCGCTGTCGGGTGAGCCGTTGCCCTATGCCTCCATCAGCATCGAAGGCTCTTCCAAGGGCACCACGACCGACGCGCACGGCCGCTACACACTGAAGATCGCCACCGCCGACAGCGTCACCCTCCAGTATTCTTTCGTCGGCTACCGCAAGAAGGAGGTCAGGAAGGCCGTCCGCGGGAAGCTGACGCTTGATGTGGCCTTGCGGCCGGTGGCGCAGCAGCTGGAAGGGGTGGAGATTGTCATCGACACCGTACGGGGCACCAGCTTCACGCAGATTGATGCGGGACGCCTCGACGACGCCGTAGGCCCCACGGGCGGTGTGGAGAGCTTGGTGAAGATGCTGCCCGACGTGCAGTCGAACAACGAACTCTCGAGCCAGTATTCCGTCCGGGGCGGCTCGTTCGACGAGAACCTGGTGTATATCAACGGGGTGGAGGTCTTCCGCCCGATGCTCATCCACAGCGCCCAGCAGGAGGGCATGAGCATCATCAATCCCGACCTGGTGGATCACATCCTCTTCTCGCCGGGCGGATTCGACGCCACCTATGGCGACAAGCTCTCGTCGGTGCTCGACATCACCTACAGCCGTCCTGCGGAATTCAGGGGCAAGGTGAGCGGAAGCCTGCTGGGAGCAGCGGCCAGCGTGCAGGGGATGGCCGGCGACCGCCTCAGCTATGCTGTCGGATTGCGTCAGCACAGCAACCGTTATGTCTTCGGAAGCCTGGACACCAAGGGCAGCTACTCGAGCAGCTATACCGACCTGCAGGCGTTGCTCGGATACAAGGTGAACGAGCGGCTGGATCTCGGCATGCTGGCCATCTGGACGCGCAACGTCTATGGGCTGGTGCCCGACAGCGCCACCGTCACCTTCGGCGGCTTCTTCCTGCCGCTGTCGCTGCATGTCTTCTTCGACGGACAGGAGCAGGACAGCTATCACACGCTCCTCGGCGCCTTGACGGCCAACTACCGACCCAACGACCATTGGCGGCTGAACGGCAGCCTCGCCGTGCAGCATGTGCCCGAGAGCGAATGCTACGATGTGCAGAGCCAGTACTGGCTTTACGAGCTCGGGATGGGGGAGAACGCCGGCGACACCGCCATGTTCGACAGGGGAGTAGGCACCTTCCTCGAGCACGCCCGCAACCGGCTGACCACCGACATCGTGGCGCTCGACATGAGGGCTGCCCGCCATGCAAAAAACGGCCAATGGACGGGCGGAGTGAAGTTTCAATTGGAGAAAATCAGCGACCATCTGCGGGAGTGGAAATGGGTCGATTCGGCCGGATACGCCCTTCCGGCCACCTTCCTGCCGTTCGGCGACACCACGAACGGGCCGACGAGCCCGATGCTGCAGCAGTTCGCTTCGGCCGACAACGAGATGCTCACCCTTCGCGGTGCGGCTTTCGTGCAGCGGGACCTGAACTTCGTCACCTCCCACGGCGACGAGATCCGCCTGACGGGAGGCCTCAGAGGGCAGATCTACCGCTTCTCCATACAGGACTCCGAATCGAAAACACACCATCTGCTCAGCCCCCGTCTCAGCGCCTCCTACAAACCCCACGGGAAAGCCGACCTGATGTTCCGTCTGGCGGCCGGCATCTACCAGCAGGCGCCCTTCTATCGCGAATACCGCCGCGAGGACGGCTCGCTCTGTCCCAACGTAGGGCCGCAGACCTCCTATCAAGTGACCGGAACGGCCGACTGGCGGCTGCTCCTCTGGCAGAAGCCCTTCACCATCACCGCCGACATCTATTACAAATACATCACCGACCTGATTCCCTATACGGTCGATAACCTGCGTCTGCGCTACCAACCCGACCTCTCTGCCGTAGGCTACGCCACTGGCATCGGCATCCGCATCAATGGGGAGCTGGTGGAAGGGCTGGAGTCGTGGGTCAGCTTCTCCCTCATGCAGACACAGGAGGACATCGAAGGCGACGGGCTCGGATGGCTCGCCCGTCCCACCGACCAGCGTCTCAGCTTCAAACTCTTCCTGCAGGACAACATACCAACCATCCCTTGGTGGCGCATGAGCCTCAGCATGGTGTATGCTACCGGCACTCCAGTCACCATTCCGATGGGGCGCCGCACCGAAGAGGCGTTGCGGCTGCCGTCCTACTACCGCGTGGATTGGGGCAACACCGTTCAGCTGAAAGAATTTGCATTCTATAAACGCAGCAAGATCGCCCGTTGGTTCGACGACATACAGGTCGGCGTGGAGGTGTTCAACCTCTTCAACAACAACAACGTCATCTCCTACCTTTGGGTGTCCGACTACGAGAACCGCTACTATCCTGTGCCCAACTACCTCACGGCCCGTCAGCTGAATTTCAAACTGACACTTCTTTTCTGATGATTCAAATACCCACACCCGAAAGTCTCTGTCCGACCGTCCGGCCGCTGGCCAACGGCCAGCCGCTCTATCTCTTCCCCTCGAAGAGCACCGACCTGCTGCGAATCGACCTCCTTTTCGAGGCCGGCGCCTCCTATCAGGAGCATTTCTTCTGCGCGTCGGCGGCCAACAAGCTTCTCTCTGTGGCCACCCGCGAAAAGGATGCCGCCCGGATGGCCGAATTCATGGATTACAGGGGTGTGGTGATCGAGACCTCCAACGACGTCCAGCAGAGCTCGCTGTCGGCCTATATGCTGCGGCGGTTCGCCCCCGAGGTGCTGCCCGTCATGCTCCGCATGCTCACCGGGCCGGCTTTCCATGAGGAGGATTTCGTCCTTTGGAAGAACAAGAAGCGGATGGATCTGGCGGCCCTCGAACAACGGGCGCCCGAGATGGCCCGCCGCCTTTTCTACAAGAACCTCTTCGGTTCCGGGCATCCGTTGGGGATGTTCGCCGGCGTAAAGGATATCGACAGTTTGGAGCTGGATATGGTCAAACGGCACCACCGGCAGTATTATGCCATCGGGAGATGCGCCGTCGTCCTTGCGGGAAACATCGACGACGAGCTGATCGAACTCACCGAGCGCCTCTTCTCCGACGCGCCGTATATCGCCAGCGAGCGGCCCCTACTGTCCAATCCATCGACACAACCCACTGGCCACTTTGCCACCCATGTGCCCGGTGCCACACAGACGACCTTGCGCGTCGGGCGTGTGTTGCCGCTTCGTTGGGACGACCCCGAATATGCCCGGGTGCTCCTTCTCACCACGCTTCTCGGTGGCTACTTCGGCTCCCGTCTGATGCGCAATATCCGCGAAGAGAAAGGCTACACCTACGGTATCTATGCCCACACCCAGGCGTTCCGCGGCAACATCGTCTTCTTCATCACCTCCGACCTCGCGCCCGATTCGGCCGAGGATGCGGAGAAGGAAATCATGAAAGAACTCGAAGGGCTGCGTCATATCGGCGACGAGGAGCTGCAACGCGTGAAGACCATCTTTGCGGCCGACTTCATCCGTTCCATCGACGGCATCTTCGAGCGTTCGGCACGTTTCTGCGACATGCACGCCACCTGTATCGACGAACGCCTCACAGCCAATTTCCGTTCCGCCATCGACAACACGACGGCTGCCGACTTGGAAAAAACAGCTGTCCGGCTACTGGCACCCGAATCAATGATTGTTTGCCGAGCCGGACAGGTGGAATAGAATCTCTGTTCTAACTTTACTTTTCGTTGTTCAGGCGCTCCTTGCGGTGCCTATCGACAAATCGCACCAATGCGACGGTCTCGAACACCAGGCTTGCGGCATAGCCGATGGCGAAAGCGATGGTGAAGAGACGGGCTTGTGCGGGGTGGGAGAAGAGGTTGATGGCCAGCACGATGAGGTGCAGGAAGAGTACGCCCACCACAGAGCCGAGGAAGATCTGGACGAAAGTCTTCGGGGAGCGGTTCATGGCGCGTGTGACGAGCCAATGCTGCACAAGGCAGACAACTCCGAAGTAGAGCGCCAGAAGCGGCATCGCGATGATGAAGTATTGCGGGGCAACCCACATGACGACGAAGGACGCAGCCGTCATCAGCAAGGTCATCGCAAGGAGTGCTATGAGGTATCGTCTCATATCTGACTATTCGGTGAATTTCATGGTTTCCTTGGTGGTGAACTTCTCGCAGTAGTGGCAACGAAGCTTGAGGTTCTCCTTGTCGACCACATAGAACTTGGTGGGAACCACTTCGGCGTTGGTGATGCACTTGGGGTTGGCGCAACGGATGAAGTCCTCGATGTGGTCGGGAATCTCGGCGTTGAACTTGCGTACCACTTTGTAATCCTCGATGTCGATGATGGTGGCGAGAGGGGCGACGAGGGCAATCTTGCTCACCTCGTGGGCGGAGAAATGCTTGTTTTTGATTTTGACGATGCCTTTCTGGCCGAGCTTATTGCTGGAGAGGTGGTTGCCGATGAGCACTTCTTCCTTGTATTTTTCAAGTCCGAGGATACGGATGACCTGATAGAGGGATTCGGTGGGGATATGATCGATTACGGTGCCGTTCTCGATGGCCGACACAACCATTTCTTTCTTGGTTTCCATAATTTTCAATTTTCGGTTTTCAATTTATCTTACGCCGAGGATGGCGGCCATGAGTGCCTGACGGACATAGACGCCGTTCTGGGCCTGCTGGAAGTAGTAGGCGTAGGGAGTGGCATCGACGTCGGTAGTGATTTCATTCACACGGGGCAGCGGGTGCAGGATGCGCATGTTGGGCTTGCAGCCTTCGAGCATGGAAGCGGTGAGGATGCAGGAGTCTTTCACACGCTCGTATTCCATCGGGTCGGGGAAGCGCTCACGCTGCACGCGGGTCATATAGATGATGTCGGCGGTGGGGATGATGTCGCGCAGGTCGGTGTATTGATAGTATTTCAGGCCGGCGTCCTTGATGCTCATCTTGACGGAGGAGGGGAGTTTCAGCTCCTGGGGCGAGACGAGGTGGAAGGTGGCGTTGAAGTTGCACATGGCCTGTACGAGGGAGTGGACAGTGCGGCCGTACTTGAGGTCGCCGACCATCGCAATCTGGAGGTTCTCGAGGGTGCCCTGGGTTTTGCGGATGGAGTAGAGGTCGAGCATGCACTGGGTGGGATGCTGGTTGGCACCGTCGCCGGCATTGATGACGGGCACGGAGGCGACTTCGGACGCATAGCGCGAGGAGCCCTCTTTGGGGTTGCGCATCACGATGAGGTCGCTGTAGGAGGAGACCATCACGATGGTGTCGTGCAGCGACTCGCCTTTCTGGACGCTGGTGCCGCCCGGGTCGGAGAAGCCGATGATGCGTGCTCCCAACTGGTTGGCGGCGCTCTCGAAACTCAGACGTGTACGCGTCGAGGGTTCGAAGAAGAGGGTTGCGACCACCTTGTCGCTCAGAATTTTCTGCTTGGGATTCTTCTCAAATCCTTCCGCGATGTCCAGCACCTGGATATACTCCTCCTTGGAGAAGTCGGTGATGGAGATAAGATTGCGTCCTTTTAAAGTACTCATGGTATATATTGTTTGAATGTTTGTTTCTTAATTTTCAATTTTCCATTTTCAACTTTCAATTTTCAATTCTCCATGGCCAGCAGGCGGTTAAGGTGCGCCGATTCCATATCGGGCTCTATCGTGAGCGCGCTGTCGAAATACTCGACGGCTTTTGTGTAGTCGTGATAGTAGGTCATCTCGATGTATCCCAGGTTGTGCCAGCTGTCGGCGCTACGGGGATTGATTTCAAGGATTCGGTGATACAAATTCTCGGCTTCGTCCATCTCGCCGCGTTCCTGATGGTACATGGCCAGCGCATAGAGGGCGTTGGTGTTCAGCGAATCCATCCGGAGGACCGTCCCGAGGTATTCTTCTGCGAGCGGGTCGTTGTGGGAAGCATAGAGCACCCCCAGCTCCTCGAAAGCAGGAGCATAGTCAGGGTAGAGGTCGCACACTTTTCTCAGCAGCTGCACGGCCGAGAGGGTGTCGCCCTTTTCCTTGTAGATAAATCCTTTCATGAACAGCGCCGTGCGGTTGTCGGGTTCCTTCGCCGTCACTTTGCTCAGGCATTTGAGACTGCGGTCGTAATCGCGGCTGTAGAAAGTCACCTCACCCATCTTCAGCTGCACTTCAAGGTTCTCGGGGTCGAGCCGTTCGGCTTCGCTGAGGGCCTTGTAGCTCTTCTCGACATCGCCACGTGCGAAAAAGACGTCGGCTTGACGCAGACGGTACTCCACCTTCTCGGGCTCGAGAGTGACGGCTTTCTCCATGTCGGCGGTGGCTTCCTGCAAACGTCCGAGATTCATCAGCACCAGCGCTCGTCCGGCATAGAGGGAGGCATCCTTCGGATGTCGCTCGATTTTGGCGTCGAGCAATTCCAGTTTTTCCTTGTCGGTCAGACTTTCCTCTTCAGCTTGATTGTTGCCGCAAGCCCAGAGGCACAAGGTGAAAACAAAAGCCAATATATATTCTGTTCCGCGTCGCATAATCTTTCGTGTATAACTTATAAAAAGCGATTTTATTGTGTGAAACCCTCAATCAAGTTATCAACAAGTTTTGCATCCTGTGCACGAAGCACCTCACGTGCCTGCATCTCGCTGATGGGTAGCGATTTCCATAGCAGGCTCCAGTACTCTTTCGTCTTCCGCAACCGGGCCTCCTCATGGGGAATCCTTGTCTTGATCTCCTCCATCAGCCTTCGGATGAAACGCTTCGTCTTGTCGTCTCGTTGTCTCGCCGTCCCGTCGTCTTGTCGTCTTTTCAGCGGCAACGCCGGATCATAAAGCAATCCGCGTCCCACCATGATATCCGACACCTGAGGGAATCGTGTCTCAATGCGTCGGATATCCTGCACGGTGCAGATGTCGCCGTTATAGATTACAGGGGCTTTCACCATCGGCAACACTTCGGCAAAAGTCTCCAGATCGACCATGCCGCCGTACTGCTGCTTGCCCGTTCGCGGATGGACGGTGACCGAAGCCAGCGGATAGTCGTTCAAGATGGGGATGATGTCGAATATCTCCCGCTTGTCACGCAACCCCAGACGCATCTTCACACTCAGCCGGCATTTCATCTTCGGCACCACCGCCTCCAGCATCGCCCTCACCTCGCCGGGGTAGGGTAGGATGCCGCTCCCTCTGTGTTTCCCTGTGACAGCACGCATCGGGCACCCCATGTTCCAGTTCACCTCTCGGTAGCCGAGGTCGTACAGCATGTGGTCGAGTTCCACAAACTCATCGGGTTCTTTCCCAAGGATCTGGGGAATCACAGGGATACTGCCCTCGTTGTTTTCCGGCAGCACATCACGCAGATACAACGCCCTTGCACGTGGGCTCGCCTGATGCAGGTTGTGCGTCAGCGACAGGAATGGCGCCACCGCTTTCTCCACCGCTCCGGGGAAACATTCTTCATATACCCTCCGGAACAGCACTTCGGTCAGCCCCTGCATCGGCGCCAGTATCATATCTTCACCTCCTTGCCCACGACCTGCTTCAGGTCGTCCTGGTGTTCTTGTATGTAGTTCTTCAGGTGCTTGGTCAGCCAGTCGCCAGTCGAAGATACCGGCCGGTAGAGCAGGCTCTTCTCCTTCGCCTCGGGCTTAAGAATCATCTCCTTGCTATCGACCATCAGCAGGAAACTGAGCAGCACCGACAGCACCACCAGCGCTTTCGCCGCTCCCAGCAAGGCTCCCGCCAATCGGTTCAGCACACTCAGTTTGGCCGCTTTCATCAAGCTTTCCACCAGTTTTCCCAACAGGTAGGTCAGCACCAGCGCCACCAGGAAGGTGACGATGAATGCGATCAGCGCCGAACTCTCGCCGTCGAGGCCCAGCAGCGGTGCCACCGTCTGTGAGAGATGGATGGCCGCCCACACGCCGCCCAACGCTCCCGCCAGCATGGCCACCTCGCACACCAGTCCTTTCTTCCATCCCAGAAAGATGAGCCAGCACAGCGGTATCAGCAGTATAAAATCAAGAATCGTCATGTTACCTTAACACTTAACCATTAAAAACAAGCGTCCCGCCCGATGGGCAGAACGCTCGAATAACACATTTCCTTTTCTCTATCACATGTGATAGAAACAAGCAAGCACGTCATTAATAACGCAGCTTCTTTCATTTTGTTTCATTTTTGTGAATTTTTTTTTCTATCACGTTGGCCAGCAGCCATATCAGCACCCCGATGACGGCGCCGAACAAGGCTCCGCAAATCAGGTCGCCCGGGTAGTGTTTGCCCAGATAGGCTCGACTGTAGCTTGTGCCGAACGCCCACAACAGTAGGAGTATGGGACCAATCAAAGCACGCCAGTTGGTTTTTCCTTCCCATCGGCGGTAACGGAGGAAGAGGAACACCGCGATAGCGAACGCATTGGCCGCATGCGAGCTGACGAACCCGTACTGTCCGCCGCAGTGGGTGCGGAACATGCGCACGTTCTCAATCACGTGACACGGCCGCAGGCGGCACACAGTGTCCTTGAACAAATGCACGCTTCCCTGGTCGGCCAACAGGAAACACAGTACGATGCCCGTCAGCACCACCCACCACCGTCTCGGTTCGCGCCTCAACGTTAGCAGCCCGAAGGCCAGCGCCAACACGATGGCCCAGCTCCAATGCTGGCTCAGCACCCACATCACCCAATCCATCGCCGTCGTGTGGTGGCTGTTCACCCACAGAAACCATTGGGTATCTATTTCCTTTAGCGTCTCCAGCATAACTAAACACTTAACTTCTCAAATATCCGGTCCTTCAACTCTTCGATACCCTGTCCGCTGACGGCGCTGATAAAGACAGCCTCCACACCCTTCGGCAGATGGCGCTTCAACTGCTTCTGCATCTCCTCGTCGATAATGTCGCACTTGGTCACCGCCAATATCCGCTGCTTGTCCAGCAGTTCGGGATTGTACTTCTTCAACTCGTTGAGCAGCACATGATATTCCTGGGCAATCTCCAACTGCTCACAGCTCACCATGAACAGCAGGATCGAGTTGCGCTCGATATGCCGCAGGAAGCGTAGGCCGAGTCCCTTGCCATCGCTCGCTCCCTCGATGATGCCCGGTATGTCGGCTATGCAGAACGAGCGGTCGTCGCGGTATTTCACGATGCCCAGATTCGGCACCAGCGTAGTGAAGGGATAATCGGCAATCTCCGGTTTGGCTGCACTTACGGCACTCAGGAACGTGCTCTTTCCGGCATTCGGGAAGCCCACCAAGCCCACGTCGGCCAGCACCTTCAGCTCGATCACCACCCATCGCTCCTCGGCCGGTTCGCCCGGCTGTGCGTAGCGCGGCGTCTGGTTCGTCGCACTCTTGAAATGGTCGTTGCCCAATCCTCCGCGACCGCCTTTGGCGATAATCAGTTCCTGACCCTCTTCGGTCACCTCGCCCAGGTATTCGCCCGTCTCGGCATCGCGGCACACGCACCCCAACGGCACTTCCAGCACCTGATCCTTGCCTGTTCGGCCTGTGCAGAGGTTCTCGCCCCCGTGTTCGCCGTCCTCGGCAAACACATGTTTCGTGTATTTCAGGTGCAGCAGCGTCCAGCGTTGCGTGGTGCCTCGCAGGATCACATGTCCACCACGTCCGCCGTCGCCTCCGTCGGGGCCTGCTTTCGCGTTATACTTCACCCGCAGCAGGTGCGCGCTTCCGGCACCTCCCTTCCCGCTCCGCACCAGTATCTTCACATAGTCAACAAAATTCGAAGTCATTACTCCTATAACTTTAAAACTCTATAACTCTACAACTCCGCTGCAAAATTACGAATTATTTATATGAATCAGCCTGTTATGCATCTTTTGGCAGCATGGCAGGCTGATTCTCAAGGGTTGGTAAGACCCAACTGCAGTTTATCCAATAGCTTGGCGGATGCGGGCGGCGATGTCCTCGATGGAGCCGAGACCATCGACCACGCGCTGCTTGCCCTGCCTGGCGTAGTAGTCAGCCACAGGCTTGGTCTTGTTGTTGTACTCCTGCAGGCGGTTGTTGATGGTGGCCTCGTTGTCGTCGGCACGTCCCTGAATCTTGGCGCGCTCGAGCAGGCGGCGCATCAGTTCGTCCTTGGGCACCTCGAGCTGCACCATGCAGGTAAGCTCGCGACCATATTTGGCCAACAGACGGTCGAGGGTCTCGGCCTGCGCCACTGTGCGGGGGAATCCATCGAAGAGCATGCCCTTTGTATCGTTGGCGATGGCTTTGTCCATCATTTCCACCACGATGTCGTCGCTCACCAGCTGGCCGGCATCCATGATGCTTTTGATACGCTTGCCCAGTTCGGTTTGGTCGGCAATCTCCTTGCGCAGCAGATCGCCGGTGGAGACGTGCGTGAGGCCGTAATGCTCGACGATGAAGTCGCTCTGGGTACCTTTACCCGCACCAGGGGCTCCGAAAATGACGATATTCTTCATTTCACACTGACGATTTCGAGGTCGAACACGAGGGTGGAGTAGGGAGGAATAGTGGGGATGTTGTCGGCCGAGCCGTAGCCCATGGCCGAGGGGATGATGAGCTGAAGCTGGGTGCCTTCGGGCTGTCCCATGACACCTTCTTCCCATCCGCGGATGAGGCCCATCTGACCCACCACATAGCTCAGAGGCTCATAGGGGCGACCGGGCTGGAAAATTCCGCCTTCCTTGGCGTTGGCTTCCACACTGGAGTCGAACATGGTGCCGTCGAGCAGACGACCGGTGTAGTTGATGGCCACCTGGCGACCCACAGCCACCTTGGTGCCTTTGCCCTGCTTCTTGACCACCACATAGAGGCCGTCGGCAGTGGGCTGGGCTTTGATGTTGTGCTCCTTGACATAGGCGGCGATCAGCTCGGGTTCGGCCTCGCGGGCTTTCTGCATCTCGGCCTCGTAGTTGGCCTGCTCCTCGGCATATTCCTCGCTACTGATGATGTCCATGAGGTTGATTTCATAGTAGAACTTCATGCCTTTGCCCTGCTCGTACATGGGGGGCATCTGGTTGGGCTGCATGAACTTGGCGATAGAGTCGGCCGCGATGGCAAAGATGGCTTTGTCGCCTTTGTGCATCATCAGCAAACCTTCATGCAACACACCGTCGTAGGAGGGGATGGCGGGCATAAGGCGCTGGGGCATGCCGGCGTTGGTACGCAGCACCATAGTGTCGAGACGGATGGTCATCTCGCCCACAAGCACATCGCCTTCCTGCACCTGCAACGAATCCTTGCACTGCTGCTCAAAGCGATAGTACAGGCCGTTATCGGTCTTCTTGTAACCTTTCATGTCACTGCTGCCGCAGGCGGCCAGCAATGCCGTTCCAGCCACAATCAATGTGGCCAATCTGAGTTGTTTTTTCATGGTTTTATGAATCATTTATTTGTTTTACTTTTATCTATAAAGATTTGATTTTCTTGATTTCATACACCAACACCACGCGGCTCCCGATGATGCCGCCGTCGCCGATGACGCCGTAGGCCTGTTCGGAGGGTACAATGACACGGGCGGTGCTGCCGTAGTGCAACAGGCGCAGCGCACTGTCGAAACCACGGGTGGGTTTGCGACGGCCCACAGTCACGGTGTCGGTTACATTGACATACAACTGCTTGCCGTTCAGGGCTTCGACGTTATATTCCACCACCACCGTATCTTCGTATTCCACCAGACGGGTAGAGGCGGGGCAAGAGGTCTCCATCAATCTCACACCGTCGGCGGTGCGCAGCATCTGCCATCCGCGACGGCCGACATAGGAGTCGATTTGCTGCTCCTCGCTTTTGGCAATCAGACGGTTGGCACCGATCATCTGCTCCTGTAGCGATTCACCCTGCTTGGACGAGCCGACATCAATCGTAGGCACCTCACGACAGGCAACGGCCATCAGGCAAAGAATCGGTAGTATGTACTTAACAATCTTCAAGATGGAGTTTCTGTTTGACAATCTTCACCGTTTCTTCCAAGCTCACAGTGCTGGTGGCACCGGCGGCACGCTTGTGTCCGCCACCCCCGAAGAGTTCGCCGGCCAATTGATTTACATCATAATGTTCCTTCGAACGCAACGAGAGTCGTATCTTCAACTCGCCACCGTTGGAACGAGGTTCCTCACGTATCAGGATACCACAGTCGATATCCTTCAGTTTCATCACCTCGTTGATGAGGCCGGTCAGCTCGTGGCTTTCCACACCAGCGTCGCTCATATCCTTGTCGGTGAGCACCATCAGGGCCACCCGCTGCTGAGGATAGACCGTCAGTCGGTGTGCCATTGCGTAGGCAAAGAACTTGAAGCGCGGTACGGTAAAGACATTCTTGATGGAACGGTTGATCCACATGGGGTCGATGCCGAAAGTGAGCAGGTTGGCAGCTGCCAGATAGAGACTCTGACGGTCGTTGCTGAAACTGAAGTTTCCGGTGTCGGTGCAGAGACCGGTATAGAGGCATGTGGCCGAATCACGGTCAAAGATCTGAGAGCCAAAGGAGCTCTGCATCAACCAATAGACCAGTTCGCAAGCGCTCGATATCTCGGGTTCGGAGACCACGATGGAGAACTCGTTGCGGGCGGGGTTGAGGTGATGATCCACCAGCATACGGAATCCCTGTGAGGTACGTAGCGGTTCGGCCAGACAACCCGTACGTTCCAGGCCGCTGATATCCACGCCCACCACGAAGTCGGCTGCAGCGATAGCCTTGCGGCAGTCATCCAGTTGCGTTTTCCCACTGAGGATGATGCCGGTATTTGGTAACCAAATCAAGTCGTTGGGGCAGCCGTCTGGGAGCATCGGGGTCACCTCTGGCACGCCGGCATTGTGCAACAAACGGCACATACCGAGCAAAGAGCCTACGGCGTCACCGTCGGCATTGGTGTGGGACACCACCACCGCACGACGGGCTGCAGAAACGGTGCTGCGGACAGCATGGACGTCCCATCCGCCGTCGAACAATGCATTGTATGAGCATTCAATCTGCATGTATCTCAAAGGGTTGCAGCGTTACGACACGCTACAATCCAAATGCAAATATACAACAATTTGGCTATTTATTATTTATAAGTTATGATTTATTTTTAACACCCTCAATTAACAAAAAAAAATTAACATTTAATACAATAAAATGCAATTTTCGCTGTTAATGGGGTACAAAAGATTGTGCGACGATACATACTTACGATATGAAAGCAGAAATCAAGACGGCGAAAGGAACGATGCACGTGGAACTTTATGACAAGGAGGTCCCCAATACGGTGGCCAATTTCGTCAAACTGGCCAAAAGCGGCTTCTATGACGGTCTGCGGTTCCATCGCGTCATTCCCGATTTTGTCGTTCAGGGAGGCTGTCCTTACAGCCGCAACGTAGGCGACCCGCGTGTCGGTACCGGCGGTCCCGGATGGGCCATCAAGTGCGAGACATCGGCTCCGCGCCAGCGACACGACCGTGGTGTGATGAGTATGGCCCATGCCGGCAAGGATACCGGCGGCAGTCAGTTCTTCATCTGCCACAACCGCATGAACACCCAGCATCTCGACGGCGTACACACCTGCTTCGGTCGCGTAGAGGAGCAAGACTGGCCCGTCATCGACCAGATACGTCCAGGTGACTTGATTGAAAAAATAACGATAATCGAACAATAACAAAGACTATGAATCTCGGAATCAAATTGCTGGTGGCTGAGGACGACCCCAATCTGGGAACCATCCTGAAAGCCTATCTGACTCAGAAAGGCTACACCGTGGTGTGGGCCAAAGACGGAGAAGAGGCGCTCAACAGCTTCGACAATGAAGATGTAGATGCCTGTATTCTCGACGTGATGATGCCTTTGGTTGACGGTTTGACTGTGGCTAAAGATATCCGCAAGGTGGATAAGAATGTGCCTATCATCTTCCTCACCGCCAAAAACTTGGAGGAGGACAAACTGAAAGGCTTCGAGGTGGGAGCCGACGACTACATCACCAAACCCTTCAGCATGGAGGAGTTGCTGGCCCGCTTGAATGCCACCATGCGCCGTTCGTTCAACGACGAACGTCCCGACAAGAATATATTCCGTATCGGCAACTTTACCTTCGACTATACCCACCAGACCCTTACCATCGGCGAAAATACCCAGCGTCTTACCGCCAAGGAATGCGACCTGCTGCGCATTTTCGCCATCAACTTCAACCAGTTGGTGGATAGAAACACCACGCTCCAAAAGATCTGGAAGGACGACAGCTACTTTGCCGCGCGCTCGATGGATGTGTATATCACCAAGTTGCGCAAGTACCTCAAGGCCGACCCGACGGTTGAGATTGTCAATGTACACGGTGTGGGATTCAAACTGACTCACAAAGAATAGTGAAACTACTCTTTCTCGGCACCGGAACATCACAGGGCGTGCCGGTCATTGCATGTCACTGTGGAGTGTGTAGCTCGCCAGATCCTCGCGACTGTCGGCTACGCACTTCGGCTTTATTGTGTACCGATGAAGGCCGCAACATTTTGTTCGATATCGGTCCCGATTTCCGGCAGCAGATGCTGCTTCACGATGTGAACCATTTGGATGCCATCCTCATTACTCATGCCCATAGAGACCACGTTGCAGGATTGGATGAAATAAGGTCATTCAACTATGTGCAGGACAGAAAGATGGATGTTTATCTAAACGGTCCTGCAAAGACGGCCATACAGCAAGCCTACCACTATATTTTCGTACCGCATCAGTACCCCGGATTACCGGAAGCCGACCTCCATGTAGTGGATGCGTCCTTCGGTGCAGCAGGTGTGACTATCGTCCCCATCCACGTAATGCACAAAGACCTGCCCGTGCTGGGATACCGCATCGGCAATTTGGCCTATATCACCGACGCCAACCATATCGCACCCGAGGAAATGCAGAAGATGAAAGGAGTAAAGACGCTCGTCATCAATGCCTTGAGAAAAGAACACCATTTCTCACATTTCAGCCTGCCGGAAGCCCTTGAAGTGATTGAGCAGGTGAAACCGGAACAGGCTTATATAACGCATATCAGCCACGATATGGGCTTGCACGCCGAAGTGGACGCTACATTGCCGGTGGGGGTGCATCTGGCCTATGACAACCTGACTATTGAATTATGATATCTATCTGCATACCAGTCTATAACTACCCGGTGGCACCGCTCATCGGAAGTCTTTTTCAGCAGGCAAAAACGCTGGACACAGATGTGGAATTGGTGTGCATAGACGACCATTCGGACGAGGCTTTCCTGCAACAAAACAAGGAGGCTATGTCGATGACCGACAAACAGGTGTATCTGGATGAGAATGTAGGGCGTGCACGTATCCGCAACCTCTTCCTCGAACACACACAAGGCGAATGGCTACTGTTCCTCGATAACGATATGCGCATCGGCGAGGACTTCCTGCGCCGATATGCCGACACCCTCTCGAGCCAACCCGAGGTGGTGGTGGGCGGTGTGGCCTATGAAGCAGAGAAAGAGGGAGACAAGGACTATTCTTTGAGACTATACTACGGGAAGAAGGTGGAAAGCCGTAGTGTTCGGTTCCGCAACCGGCACCCCTATCGCTCTTTCATGACCGGCAACTTCATGATACGTCGTTCGTTGCTGGAATCCATCGGCTTCGACGACCGCATTACGGGATATGGTCACGAGGACACCCTTTTCGGCTACCGTATGCAACAACGCGGTGTAAGGATACTGCACATCGATAATCCTGCCGTCAACGGCAATGTGGAGACCAATGCCGAATTTCTCACTAAGACTGAAGAGGCTGTGGAGAATCTGGTCAAGATCTATCGTTTCATGCAGGACGAGCCAGCCTTCTGCCTCTCGGTGAAGCTGTTGCAGACCTACAACTGCCTGCGCCGGGCAGGAGTGGCAGGAATGGTTGAAGATGCCTGGTTGAGATGGAAACGCACGCTCCGCCAGCAACTCACTGAAGGGAAGAAAATCTCCGTGAAGAAGTTCAACTTCTATAAATTAGGATTATTCATTCATTTAAATAAACATTAATACAACGATACTATGAAGAAAACACTGAAAACGGCCGTATTGCTCGCACTGGCCATGATGATGGGCGGCAGCGTCTATGCCCAGGTTGTCGAGACCACCACCTATGACGACGGTAGCTCTTACACAGGGCAGCGCAACGGAAAAGGCAAGCGTGACGGACATGGTATCCTGAACTACGCTAACGGCGACCGCTATGAAGGTGAATGGAAGAAAGACTTCCAGACCGGCGAAGGAACCTACACGTTTGCCAACGGCATTGTATATAAGGGTACTTTCGAGAAGAACATCGCCAAGGGGCATGGTGTGATTACGATGCCCAACGGTGTTGTCATCGAGGGCGAATGGACCAATATGGGCAACGGCACAGGTATTATGACCTGGCCCGACGGCACTCGCTATGAGGGCGGTTTCATCAACGGTGCTCCTCAGGGACAGGGTACGAAAACCTGGCCCAACGGCGACCGCTACGAGGGCAACTTCGTCCAGGGACACATGAGCGGACAGGGCACCTTGACCACCACCCGCGGTGTCTCCTATACTGGCAACTGGCACAATGACCAATTCGAAGGCAAGGGCAAATATGTCGCTGCCGACGGTTCGGTGATGGAAGGCACATTCCACGCAGGCAAATTCCAGAATTAAATGAAACACATCTTTTCAATCGCAGCTATCGTCCTCGCACTGCTAACAGCATCGTGCGGAGCCAGCCGCTATGTGAGCGCCGACAGTGACCTCGAGGAGCTCTACGTGGGCAAAACCTATTATGAAATAGTTGATGACTTCGGACGGCCCGATGCCACCATCGACGACGGACGCGAAGGTACGAAAGTGGCCTACAACGCGGTGAGCCTCAACGGCACTCGCGCCGCGGGGCTGTACAAGCAGTTCAAGATGCGCAACCGCGCCTCAGGCAACACCGGAGCCCCCGTGGGTGGCATCACCTTCTCGTTCAACTCCGACATGAAGTGCTACGCTGTGGATAGCGACTTCCAGCACGAGCGTGTCAAAGCCGGCAAACAGCCGAAAGCCGAGAAGCCCCGTGACCGCCGTCTCCCCGACAAAATCAAGCCCATCATCCCGCGTTCGGTCGATTTCCCGCTCGTCAAGAGCCGCACCCCCAACGCCGAGATGATCAGCATCGAGAAGGTGAAGGTGGAGAAAGACCAGATTACCGTCTATTTCCAGTATCGTAACCGCACCCCCGTGCATCGTTCCGTGAACGACGACGGCCTCTACATCATGCCCGAGGTCTATGTGGAAGATGCTGCCACCGGTGTCCGCTCTGCTTTGCGCAAGGTGGAGGGCATCACGCTCTATCCCAAGCGGACCTACTTCTCCAAGAACGTGGGTGGATACGACATCTTGCTCTATTCCCTCACCTTCGACCCAGTAGCCGAGGAATGCGAGTACATCAACGTCGTGGAACCCGGCCACTCGGGCTACAACTTCTACGGCATCGACATCCGCACACCCATGTCGAGCAAGGATGAATTGAAGAATTTAAACTAACAGGAATATGAAGAAAAACATACTATTGCTGGCCGCAGGCGTGCTCTGTCTGGTGGCATGCCAGCCGAAAGAGGCGAAAGAGAAACCCATCGAGAAGCCGCAGGTGGCCGTCCAAGACGGCCGCTTCACCCCCGAGGTGATGTGGAGCCTCGGTGTGATGAGCGAATATGCCGTCAGTCCCGACGGCAGCCAGGTGCTCTACACCCTGCGATACACTGACATGGAGCAGAACAAGAACAACACCGAACTCTACCTCATGCCCGCCGAGGGTGGGGAAGCGGTGCGGCTGACCAAGACCGCCGCATCGGAGTTCAGCCCTGTGTGGTACGATGACAACACCATCATGTTCTGCCGCGGAGGCGAGATTCTGTCGATGAACCTCAATACCAAGAAGGAGAGCAAGGTCGCCGAGTGCGAGCGCGGCTTCGAGGGCTTCAAGGTGGCTCCCGACGGCAAGTCGTTGGTATATATCTCGACCATCCCCGTGGAGCGTCCCGAGCACCTCGAGAAGCTGTATGCCGGCTTGGACAAGACCACCGGCCGCATCAACGAAGACCTGATGTACCGCCACTGGGACAACTGGGTGGATGAGATTCCGCAGATCTACTGGGTGCCGCTGGAGAATGGCAAAGCCCAGATGGACAAGGTGAAAAACATCATCGACAGCACCTTCGAGTGCCCGATGCGTCCGTGGGGCGGCACCGAGCAGTACAACTACAGCCCCGACAGCAAGACCATCGCCTACACCTGCCGCAAGAAGACGGGCTATGACTATGCCCACTCGACCAACAGCGACATATTCATCTATAATATAGAGACCGGCGAGACCGTCAATATCTCCGAGGGCATCATGGGCTACGACCAGAACCCCGTGTTCAGCCACGACGGCAAGATGATTGCTTGGGAGAGCATGGAGCGCGACGGCTACGAAAGCGACAAGTTGCGTCTGATGGTGATGGACCTCGAAAGCGGCGCTAAGGCTGACCTCACCGCCGAGTTTGACTACGGCGTGAGCGGCATCAGCTGGAGCAATGACGACCGCGAACTGGCCGCTGTGGTGATGTATCGCGGCACGCTGGAGGTGTTCGCCTTCAACCGTGAAACCAAAGACATCCGTCAAGTATCTGCCGGCATGCACGATATCAACGGATTCCAGATGGTGAACGACAACATCATCGCTACCCAGGTCAGCATCCAGTATCCCGCCACACTCTATGCCTACAAACTCGGTGACGAGAAGAGCGAGGGCACAAAGATTTCCACCTTCAACGACGACGTCCTCTCGCAGGTGCGCATGGGCAAGACTGAACCCTACTGGATCAAGACCGTCGATGGCAAGGAGATGCTCACCTGGCTCATCTATCCCTACGACTACGACTCGACCAAGACCTATCCCGCGCTGCTCTTCTGCGAGGGTGGCCCGCAGAATATCGTCAGCCAGTTCTGGAGTACCCGCTGGAACTTCGAGGTGATGAGCGGTGCCGGCTATTTCGTCATCGCCCCCAACCGTCGCGGTTGCCCGGGATTCGGTATGGAGTGGCTCGAGGAAATCAGTGGTGACTATGGCGGACTCTGCATGCAGGACTACTTGAGCGCCACCGACTATTTTGCCAACAACTTCAAGCAGATCGACCGTGAGCGCATCGGTGCCTGCGGCGCCAGCTTCGGCGGCTACAGCATCTACTGGCTCGCCGGCCACAACCACGACGTGAAGGGTTATAACGACGGTATGCGTTTCAAAGCCTTCCTGGCCCACAACGGCATGTTCAACTTTGAGCAGCAGTACCTCGAGACCGAGGAGATGTGGTTCGACAACTGGGACCTCGGCGGTCCTTACTGGGATTGGAACAATCCGCAGATCAAGAAGAGCTACGCCAACTCGCCCCACCTCTTCGTCGATAAGTGGAACACGCCCATCTGCGTCATCCACTCCGAGTTCGACTTCCGCATCGTGGCTTCCGAGGGTATGGCTGCATACAACGCTGCCCAGATGCGTCACATCCCCAGCCGCTATCTCTACTTCCCCGACGAGACCCATTGGGTGCTGCGTCCTCAGAACAGCCTCCTCTGGCACCGCAACTTCATCGACTGGTTCGACCAGTGGCTGAAGAAATAACGGCGACAGACCATCCAACAAAAAGCCTCGCAGGAGATGCGGGGCTTTTCTATTTTTATATAACCGATATTAATCGCGATGCGGTCAGTCGATGGTCACCCTGCGTAGGTCGAGGGTGTTCATGGCGTCGGAACGGAGGCCGTGGACGTTCTTGTGGGTGAAGTGGAGTATCTGGTCGTAGTAGAGGACGATGACGGGCGCCTGCTGCATGACGAGGCTATCCATCTGGCGATAGAGACGGATGCGGCGTTGGGGGTCATTCTGGCGGCGCGCCTGCAGGTAGAGCCGGTCGAATTCCTTGCTGGTGAAGCGGGTGTAGTTGGGACCTGAGGGAGCGTGGTTGGCGGAGTAGAAGAGCGAGAGGTAGTTCTCGGCGTCGGGATAGTCGGCAATCCAGGAACCGCGGAACCAGGCGGCTTTGCCTTGCGCTATCTGCTCACGGAGTGCGGCGGGGGGATTGACATCGACTTGAATATTGATGCCGATGAGGCCGAGTTGCTGCTGGATGTATTTGCAAAGGTCGAGATAGTTGGCGGTGGTGGAGAGCTTGAGTGTGGGGAGCCCTTTCCCGTCGGGATAGCCCGCTTCTGCCAAGAGGCGACGGGCTCGTTCGGGGTCGTAGCGGTAGCCGTAGGAGGGCAGGGTGTCGTAGCCGGGAAGGCCTAGCGGGACGAATCCGCCTTCGCCCGGCCGTCCGATATTGTTGCGGAGGTAGCGCATCATCTTGGTGCGGTCGAAACCGCAGGAGATGGCCTGTCTTATTAATTTCGAATTTCTAATTTTGGATTCTGATTCAATGTTGAAACCGAGGTATTCGGTGTTGAGATAGGGGGTGGAGACGAGGTCTATGCGGTCGGCGTATTTGTCTTTGAGGCGCCCGTCGGGTGTGAGAATCTCGTCTTTGTAGGAGGCGTCGAGGGAGTTCATGAAGTCGAGGTTGCCCTTGACAAACTCAAGGAAGACCGTCTGACGGTCGATGATGAAGGTGATAGCGACCGCATCCAGATAGGGTAATTGATGGATTGTCTGATCGATTGTATCGACCTCGAAGTAGAGTGGATTCTTGCGGAAGACGAGTTTGACGCCCTCTTTCCAGTACTGGAAGCGGAATGGACCGGTGCCGCAAGGATGCGAGCGGAAGTCCTTGCCGTAATGTTCAACGACCTCACGGGGCACCACAGAGCAGTAGGCCATTCCCAGAAGGCTGAGGAAAGGCGAGAAGGGCGCTTTGAGGCGGATGACGAAGGTGCTGTCGTCGAGGGCGGCGAAGTCCTTCACGTCGGCGAAGATCCAGGCACCCGGCGATGCGACGTCGGGGTCGAGAATACGACTGAATGAGTAGTGGAAGTCGTGGGCGGTGACGGTGCGGGTGGAGTCGGGCGTGAGGAAGAGCGGGTCTTTATGGAAATAGACATCGCGGCGCAGGTGGAAGGTATAGGTGAGTCCGTCGGGACTGATGGTCCAGCTGCGTGCGATGGAGGGTTGCACTTCAAGGTTGGTGTCGAGTTGGATGAGGCCGTTGTAGAGCTGTCGGCAAGGCCAGATGATGCTCTGGTCTTTGGCGAAGGCGGGATCGAGGGTAGCGATGCCGGCCGACTCGTTGTAACGGAAAATCTGCTTGTCGGCGTGATCGTGACGGGAACAGCCGAAGGTCATCAAAGACAGGAGCAGCAGAGGTATGATACGCGGGCGCATAGGATTACATGTGTTTGCTACGTTTGAGGAGGAAGGGAAGGATGACTTGATGGAAACCGAGTGCGACATCGACGGGTTGATAGTCGATGCGATAGGAGAGCGCATGTTGCTGCAATGCCGCTTGGCGTTCGTGCATCTGACGGCTGTAGGTGTCGGCAATTTCGGCGGGATTGAGCTTCAGCTGTTTTCCGGTCTCCAAGTCGATGAACCGGTAGGGACGTGCCTCGTAGTCGAGCGACAACTCGCGGTCGTGGTGGAGGGTGTGGAAGAGGATGACCTCATGCTTGTTGTGCCTCAGGTGACGGAGGGCGTCGAGGAAGGGTTCAAAAGGAGAGACGAGGGCGTCGGTAAAGAGAATGACGAGCGAGCGGCGATGCAGCTGTTCGGCGGTGAGGTGAAGGGCCTCGGGAAGGTCGGTAGTGTGACTGAGTGACTCGGTGACCGAGTCGTCGAGCAGTTTGTCGAGCACGCCGAATATATGCTGCCGATGGGCTTCGTTGCTCCGCGCTGGGATGTACTGCTCGATGCCCGCCGAAAGCAGGGAGAGTCCGAAGGCGTCGCGCTGACGGTGGAGGAGCTCCACCAACACGGCGGCGGCCAGAATGGAAAAGGTGAGTTTGTTGGGATGGTCGAAGTCGCCCTGCCGTTCCATCGGGAAGAGCATGGAGGAGCTGTGGTCGATGAGGAGCTGGCAGCGGAGGTTGGTCTCTTCCTGGAACTGCTTGACGAAAAGCTTGTCGGTACGGGCATAGAGCCGCCAGTCGATATTGCGGGTGCTCTCGCCGGTGTTGTACTGGCGATGGTCGGAGAATTCGGCCGAGAACCCGTGGAAAGGACTGCTGTGCCGGCCTGCAATAAATCCCTCGACGGTTTGGCGTGCAAAGAAGTCGAGGGATTTGTAACGCGCGATCTGCTCTTGGAGCATCAGAGGATGGCGTCGAGTTTCTCGGTGAGGGTCTCCTTGGCCACGAGGCCTACGGTCTTGTCGGCGGGCTGATCGGTGCCGGCCTTGAAGAAGAGGACGGTGGGGACGCTGCGGATGCGGAACTTGGCAGCGAGGTCGGAGCACTCATCGACGTCGGCGGTGCCGACAACGGCGCGTCCGTCATACTCTTTCTCGATTTCCTCAATGCGAGGGGCAAGGGCTTTGCAAGGACCGCACCAGGTGGCGCCGAAGTCAATCATCACGGGCTTGCCGGTGTTGAGGATGGCGTTGAAGTTTTCTTCTGTGACTTTCATATAATTACTGTTTGATTGTTTGATTGCTTGATTGCTTGAGTGTTTCTTATTTCGCTCTGAAATATATCGTCATCGGCACCCCGTGGAAGTCCCACATCTCGCGCATGCGGTTCTCCACGAACCGTTTGTAGGGGTCGCGGATGTACTGCGGCAGGTTGCAGAAAAAGACGAACTGCGGATAGGGGGTAGGCAGCTGGGTGATGTATTTAATCTTGACCCATTTCCCCTTGACCGAAGGCGGCGGATTCTGCTCTTTGACGATGGGCAGCAGGGCGTCGTTGAGCTCGGCGGTGGCGATGCGGCGCGAACGGGCCTCATAGACGGCACGTGCGGTCTCCAACACCTTGAAGATGCGCTGCTTGTTGATGACGCTGGTGAAGATGATGGGCACGTCGTCGAAGGGGGCGATGCGCTCCTTGATCAGATTCTCGAAATCGCGGTGGGTGTTGGTCTCTTTCTCAATCAGGTCCCATTTGTTCACCACGATGACCACGCCTTTGTGGTTGCGCTGGATGAGGGAGAAGATGTTCAGGTCCTGCTGCTCCAACCCTTGCGAGGCGTCGAGCATGAGGATACAGACATCGGCGGCCTCGATGGCCCGCACCGACCGCATGACGGAATAGAACTCCAGGTCCTCGGTCACCTTGCTCTTGCGACGGAGTCCGGCGGTATCCACGAAGTTGAAGTCGAACCCGAAGAGGTTGTAGCGGGTGTAGATCGAGTCGCGTGTGGTGCCTGCGATGGGGGTGACCACCGAACGCTGCTGCCCGGTGATGGTGTTGATGAAGGAGCTCTTGCCCACGTTGGGGCGTCCTACGACCGCGATGCGGGGCAGCCCGTCGGGGATTTCTTCTTCGCCGTCGGTGAAGTCTTTCACCAGCACGTCGAGCAGGTCGCCTGTGCCGCTGCCGGTGATGCCGGCGATGGGGTAGGGGTCGCCCAACCCGAGGGCGTAGAACTCGGAGAGGGAGTCCATCTGGGCCGAGTTATCGACCTTGTTGGCGGCCAGCACGACGGGCTTGGGGCATTTGCGCAGCATCTCGGCCACATCCTCGTCCATCGGCGTCAGTCCCTCGCGGGCATCGACCACGAAGAGGATCACGTCGGCCTCATCGACGGCCAGCGCCACCTGCTTGCGGATCTCCACCTCGAACTCGTCGTCGCCGCCCATCACATAGCCGCCCGTGTCGATGACCGAGAAGGTCTTCCCGTTCCAGTCGGCGTGGCCGTACTGGCGGTCGCGGGTGACGCCGCTGGTCTCATCGACGATGGCGTTGCGCGATTCGGTGAGTCGGTTGAAGAGGGTCGATTTGCCCACGTTGGGCCGTCCTACTATGGCGATAATATTCATTTAGATGTCGAGTACACGTTTGCGGCCACCGTTGCCGATGAGTAGGTTGAGACCGAACTTGAGGTTGAAGGCTTTGGCGTCGGTGATGTAGATGTTGCTGATGTAGTCGGCGATGAGGTAGCCCTGCACGGCGGTGCCGATGGAGAGCACGAAGCCGGCGCCGGGGTTGAAGAAGTCGGCCTTGTTGCCGTCGAACACCAGAGAGGTGCCGAGGATGAGCTCAATCCAGTCGAAGACGTTCAGCCCGAGGGTGGCAGTGGTGTTGTAGCGGAAGGTGTTGGTCACATTGCCGCTCAGGTCGATGGAGGTGGGGTTCTGCTTGCTGACGAGGCCGCGGTCGAACTGTCCGTGGAAGAGGAGGCCGGCACGCAGGAGCTTCAGGAAGTTGTAGCTGACGCCGAGGTTAATCTTGGTGGGCACGTTGTACCAGTAGTCCTGGGTGTTCTGCTCGAAGCGGGGCAGGAGGCTCTTGAACTGATCGGCGATGTATTTCAGCGAGTCCATGTTCATCTGACCGCGGTTCAGCAGGTTGTTGATCTCCATGCCTTCAAACTCGATGACTCCCTGACCGCCCACGGGCACCACGCTGTTCACGTTCTTCTGCCAGTGGATACCGGCCGAGAGGTCGTTGATGGAAGCCGAGAAGGTGAGGGGACCGAAGTCGTATTTGGCACCGAGGTCGAACGCCACACCGGTGTTGCCTTTGATCGGGTCGAACATCGTCTCGATGCACTCGCCCAGGTGTTTGCCCATGTTCGACAAGACGCTGCCCATGCCGCCGGCCGTGTCGATTGGCATCGCCGCCGACTCGTGGGCCTCGTAGTAGATGCGGGCCGTCACCTTGTCGAAATTGGGGTCGGTCTCAATCACGATATTGGTGTTGTCGGTCTGGATGTTGAAGATGCCCGAGAGCAGCTTGGCATGCACACCGACGGTGAGCGGAATCACCGGCAGCTCGTAGCCGGCACCCAGGCTCGTCTCGAGGTACATCTGGGCGTTGAACACATTGCCGTTCAGCACCGTCACCTTGCTGATGGGGTTGCCGTTGTCGTCCATGTTGCCGCCCGTCAGCGCGCTGACGATGCCGCCCGAAAGGCCGAGGGTCATATTGGTGCGCAGCTGCATGTTGAAGTCGAAGAACAGGTTTCCCGTCCGGAATCCGAATCCGAACAGGCCCATGTCCGCGCTCATGCGGAAGGGATTGTCGGCGCTGACTTTGTCGAAGACGCTGTTGATGTTGATGACATTGGCCTTCTGTTTGGCGTCATACTGCACGATGTCGTGCACCGACAAGGGGAAGCCGAACTGCAAGGCCGTCGAGGGCAGGGTGACATACACCGAGTTGTTGCCTGGGAAGAAGGCGGGGTTCAGCAGGTTCGACTGCGGGATACGCTGCGCATGGTAGAACAGGTTGTTCGTCTCGTTATACTGAGCGTTGGCGACGCCCATCATGAACATTGCGGTCAGTAAGATAGCTGTCTTTTTCATTTCTCTGTTCCTCCTTGCGTTTAGTTGTTACTGTTGAACAGGGGCATATCCACCGACAGCGACGGATGCAGCTGTATCTTCATCTTGATGTTCAGGTAGTCGTCACGCTGAATCGACATCTTGTCGGTGCCGTTGGTCGAGAGGGCCATATCCAGCTTGATGGTCTTGGCCGCCAGCAGCTGGTTCAGCATGTCGGTGTCGAAGGGCACAAAGATGCGGCTCATCCTCGGTGCCGATGCCTCGCTCACGCCGGGATTTCCGGGTACAGCCTCCGTGTAGGCAGCATCGATCATGCCGTTGTTGAACAGCGTGCCTATCTGCTGGTCGTTCTCGTCACGGAAGGTGGCGTTCAGGAGGATGTTCAGCGGAATTCCGTTATTGAACTCGAACACGAAGCGGTTCAGCGTGTCGAACGACAGGGTGATGTGGTTGTTGTTCAGCTTCTGCTTGATCTGGTTCACCATTTCGCCCAGCGACTGGCTGTTATTTCCGTTCTGCGCCGTCTGGTTCACGTCGATGGAGTAGTCGAAGGTCATGTTGTTGATCTTCACCTCGAACGGCAGGCGCAGGTCGAGGTTGGCGTCATACTGCAGCCACGACATCTGAAGGGCTTCCAGCAGCGGTGTGAAGCGGTCGGCATGCAGCGGGTCGGCCATGATGCTGTCGTAGATCGAGTTCTTCACGTTGAAGTTCATATGGCAGCTGGCCACAATCTTCTTCGGGCGGTCGTTGATAATCGACGCCAGGTTCACATCCACGAACGACACGCTGTCGCCCGCCACAATGTCGTTGATGATCAGCGAGTCGGCCAGCTGGGCGTTGCCGTCGAAATCCGTCGTGTCGGTCTCGTTCGGCTTGAAATACTGAATCTTCAGGCGGTCGAGCGAGATCGAGGCGTTCTCACGCAGATAGTTGTTGGCGGCCTCGTCGGGGCAGCCTCCGCGCACCTTCACCTTCAGCGCCAGCATCATGTGCGCTATCTGCATGTCGATATTCTCCACCTTGTCGAAGATATCCACCGGGATCTCATAGCGGATCACCGTGTCGATCAGCCTGATCAGCGAGTCTGACGGCGACTTCGTCCATGCGTTTTTCACCATCGGCTTGCGGCCGGCCGCCACGCCCTTCTTGCTCGACGAGGGGTTCATCTGCAGGCGCTGGTTCAGCGTGGTGTCGTAGTGGAAGGTGATGACGTTGTCCTCGAGGATCAAGCCCGAGAAGGTGCCGTCGAAGGTCTTCAGCAGGTCGTTCAGGTTCAGTTGTCCGTTGCTCACCATCGGCAAACTGAAACCCGGATCGATTTCGCCCTGCACTCGGTAAGGCTTGCTCAGCAGGTTCATGTCCTCCTTGTGGCATGAAACGAGCGACACAAGTCCAGCCATCATGGCTACAAAAAGTATCCGCTTTTTCATTGTCTATTTAATTTGTTTGTTGTTGTTATCTAATCCATTAACGACAAATCTACATCTTGTCGCATCTGCAAAGGTACAGATACTTTTCCATATATGCAAATTTTATTTTATACACAATACAATAAAAAGGGGCAGCCTCGTGGAGGCCGCCCCGGAAATCAACATCGAAAACAAACATGTTTTCGGTGTAATTAACGTGAACTTCCAAACATTATTGTGTGACGGGGTCGATTTCCCTATGGCGGTTGCGGCGTTTCTTGTTGACATTTAACGGTGTGCTGTGGGGAAAGGCCTCGCTGTAGGCGCGGTCGAGGGCTTTCAAGTCCACCTTCCGCATGCCGATGCCCAGCCTCACGGCCACGAACCGCAACCCGTCTAAATCTAAGCCTTTCAGCAGATGTTGAATTGCCTTTGTGGTGAGGGTGTTGGCTTGCTCCTTGGTAGTGTCGAATGTTTCAGAGGCTTTGTCCTTTAATTTAGAGAGGTCTACCTCCTTTAGTTTTTTTATGTCAATCAATGCCATAACAATTTGAGTTACCCAAAGTATTCAACTAAACCGAAGATGGTGAGAGCAAGGAAAAAGAATTGGATGGCATAACCTATGGCGGTCATAAAACGGCTTCCTGCCAAATCCATGCTGCTCTTTATCCAAAACCAACGGGGAGGCACCGTATCAGCCCAACCAACAATGCCAACCACCAGACCGAGGACTGCACTCAACGCACCCACAACAAGTGATGCAGGAGAGGGGTCTTCAAGTAGGTATAGTCCACCGAGAATGATTGCTATAGGACTAATAAATTGAAATATCCAAAGAAATATTGACATTTTATACTCTATTTACTGTTATCGAAAAGGAGACTGCCAAGTGACAGTCTCCTCAAATTCGGCAGATTCAGACATTTCTTACTGCCTTGCAACCTTGGTTGCATCTGGTCTTGCATTTGACCCCTTGCTGCTCGCAACGGATTGTTGCATCTAAATCTATCACTTTCATTTGTTTAGTATTTTTATTTTCGGAAAACTTATAGGGGTTTCCGTTTACCCTTTTCTATATTGACGATATAATTCACGGTCACAATCTTTGTTATTTTCAATATTCTGCATTAGTGGTGCGTTTGCTTTGATTTTTTTCACCAAATCATATTTACATTTTGCAATAAAGCAATTATTTTCTCCTGCAACAAATGGACTTTTGTGCTCTGAATAATTTATCCCAATACACATATCGCAGTATGCACAATAATCATGTTTCCAGCACTCTTTGAAGTCTGATATTTTCATAGATTTCCATTTTCGCAGACTATCACTATTGCTGAAAATTGCTGATAAATGATTCTTTTTTAGATTGCCGAAAGGTAGATGCAGGGAGCAACATGGTATTAAATCTCCATTGGGTTTGATACAAAACATAGATACACCAGCCTCACATGGGACTCCATCTGCAGTATTCGACTTGTTTCCTTCTAAAGTTTCTGGAATTTCTTTTGAAATATACCCTCCAATATCCTTGTCCTGTAATATTACCTCCATTTGATCTTGTGAAAGACGTAAATTTCTTGTCGCACAAACATCGCCATCCATTGAGTCGAGAATATTATAATCGAATACTATGTCAGTATTGTATTTCTTGCCGATTTCCTTTACCGTCGTGTAGGATTGCACATTCCGTGTCATTACAGGACAATTAATTGTAACATGGATAGATTGATTTATAAGCTGCTCAATCGTATTGAGGGTTTTCTTAAGAGAATTGTCTACTCGGGTAATTCCATCGTGTATATTCTCTATGCCACTATATACTGAAATCCTAACATCTCTCGGATAAAGTTTGGCTAGTCTATTTACATTGCCATTTAATCGCAATCCATTTGTAAACAATTTGATTGCAACATCTTTTTGGTAGAGATACTCCAATATCTCCCAAACATGGGGATATGAAAATGGGTCACCTCCAGATATTGCAGCAATAACCAACCCCGCATCACAGAGTTCATCAATGGTTCGTTTATACTCCTCGAGTGTGAGTTCTTTCAATGCCCCTCGTTTACTTTTTTCAGAGTCATTTCTTGTTGCGCCAGGATTATAACAGTGTATACAACTCTCACTACACCGATATGTTAATTCAAACATCACTGTGGTAATAGTATCATACTCTGAAACCGCCTTACAATATGCATCTTCTGCAGTTGTCCTACTCTCTTTCTCTAATGGACCATTATGATTTACTTCAGAATGTTTCTTTTTCTTGCATTCATTTCTATACTCATCTACAATCGCATCAGTAATGGGGGTAAACGAAAGCAGCCCATAATTTTCCAATTTATTGAAAAAATTGTTGATTGAGATTGGGGCGATTTGAAGTAGGTCAGATACATTTTTCACAGAAATTGCATTCCCCTTTTCTGTTGCCAACACATATCCAATAACATCTGCGGCTTCTTTCTCAAAGAAATAGTCAATGTCCTCAAGTAGATTAAACATAATAGCCACACGCTTGTCGGCATTGTATTTGCCGCAAGTCCACGGTGGACGGAAATAAATTTCGTTGCTCATAAATTGATATAAACGATGTAAATGTGGTCAGTATCAATATTCTTATCAACAAGTTCTATGCAATCATCGCCGTAAAGTTCTTTCATCGCAATTCGGGCTTTGGAAACATCTTGTATTACCATAAACTTGTAGTAATTATCGACATTATCAATGTCACCTTTGACTTTTCCGTTGCGAAGCCCTTGCAGGTCTTTTTTCAGTGCATTCTTTTGAGCAGCCCCGAAACTCTTTTCTCCAACAGGAATATTGCATTTTATTTCTGCAATGATTCTACTTTCCCTATCTTGGACATCAAATCCATTAGTATTTGGATGTTGCTCATTGACCTCTTTCTTTATTCTTTCTGCCTGCTCATTATTAACAATTCCCAATCTGCATATTTCATCAACAAAACTTAACGTAACCCTTAATGTTATCAAGTTGTTGATGTTGCTGATGGCTTTCTTCATCTCGACAAGGTCGTTAATTGTAAGGCGTTTCAAATAGTCTACACCATTCGTCTTTAACGCCTGATTCCAATAACAATTGAACTTCTCTTCGAGGTCAAGTTGTCGGGAATACCCTTTGTCTGCTTTATTTTCCATGTTGTTTGGTTTTACTATTTGTGACAATAAAAAAGGAACCGTGAACTTCTGTTCATACCTGAGGTTCGCCAAAACCCTTAATGCAAACAAGAAAGCTCACGGATACCGTGAGCGTTTCACTCTCTTGTGCATTAAGTATTGAAATTTGGCGATTTCAGGTATACAAAGAAAAGCAAAAACGCTTCTAAATTATGTTTTTATTGTTGTTTTATTGTTGTTTTATTGTTGTTTTATTGTTCTATTTCTATTGTTTTAGTGAATATGGATTGTTGATGTTTTCGGGGTGCAAAGGTACGAAATAATTTCGAAACGGCAAAATAAAAGATTTTCACACGGGAGTGTGGGGTGATTCGTCGGGAAGGTATGGTCGGCAGGGCGTGACGCAATGTATCGGCAATAGATTGATAATCAGTCGATATTAAGCAATGACCAGGTAATGACCTAGTATTGACCTAGTATTGACCTAGTAGCAAGTCCATATATAGAGTATAGTCAATACCTTGTCAATGCCTTGTTATCACTAAGTTAATACCATGTCACCATAGAGTTACCATAGAATTACCTTAGAATTACCCTATCTTTTCCATAGGATTACCACGGGGAGTGTGAAGTAAGATTCTGGGGACAAAAAGAGAACGTCCGTAAGTAGGTAATATTGTATGCAGGATGAAAAAATGGCCAGCAATCTGAGACCTGTGGTATGCCATCGGCTCAGCCGACAACACTAAACACTAATCACTGACCGTTGCGCAAAGCGAGAGCAGAGCAAACTCGCTTGCTATGCCGAGCCAAAGACCGCCTGACCGAAGGGAACGGCTTTGAGCTCCGCTGAAAAAAGACAACTTTGCGAAAAACGTGAATGAACGAAGTGAATTAACACAAAAAAAAGGACGCGGGGCGGAGGCCCTGCGTCCTTTTATCATATTGCTCTGCGCGGTCGCTTTACTTGATTCTCATCTTGTAGAAGGAACGATAGACGAAGACCAGGGCGATCAGCAGGAAGGCCACACCGAAGTAGGGGGCGATGCCGCGGAAGCCTTCGCTGATGGCGATCTCCATGGCCAGCACACCGAAGAGGGTGGTGAACTTGATGATGGGGTTCAGGGCCACGCTGGAGGTGTCCTTGAAGGGGTCGCCCACGGTGTCGCCCACGACGCTGGCGTCGTGCAGCGGGGTGCCTTTGGCCTGCATATCGACCTCGACGACCTTCTTGGCGTTGTCCCAGGCGCCGCCGGCGTTGGCCATGAAGACGGCTTGGAAGAGGCCGAAGACGGCGATGGAGATGAGGTAGCTGATGAAGAGGCACACGGCGTTCTGGCCGCCGATGCTTTCGGGGCTGGAGAGGCAGGCGAAGGCGAGGGCGAAGCAGAAGATGGCAATGAAGATGTTGATCATGCCGCGCTGGGCGTAGTTGGTGCAGATCTTGACGACTTCCTGGCTCTTGGCGATGTCGGCTTTCTTGGGAGCGTTGGGGTCGAGCTTGATGTTGTCCTTGATGTACTCCACAGCACGGTTGGCGCCGGTGGTGACGGCCTGCATGGAGGCGCCGGTGAACCAGTAGATGACGCAGCCGCCGAGGATGAAGCCGAGGATGCTGTAGGGGTTGAGCAGGTTGAGGATGGTTTCGGGGGCGATGCCGAGGGTCTTGTTGATCATCAGGATGAGGCTGAAGATCATGGTGGTGGCGCCCACGACGGCGGTGCCGATGAGGACGGGCTTGGCGGTGGCCTTGAAGGTGTTGCCGGCGCCGTCGTTGGCCTCGAGGTAGTACTTGGCTTTCTCGAAGTCGGGCTTGAAGCCGAACTCGCTTTCGACCTCGCGGGAGGTCTTCTCGACGTCGTCCTCGATGAGGGAGAGCTCATAGACGCTCTGCGCGTTGTCGGTCACGGGGCCGTAGCTATCGACGGCGATGGTGACGGGGCCCATGCCGAGCATGCCGAAGGCCACGAGGCCGAAGGCGAAGATGGTGTAGTAGTCGCCGAAGATGGGCTGGATGTTGAAGAAAGTGGAGGCGAAGTAGGCGATGACCATGAGCACGAAGAAGACCATGCCCGTCCAGAAGCCGCCCATGTTGCCGGCCACGAGGCCGGAGAGGATGTTGAGGGAGGCGCCGCCTTGCTCGGAGGCTTTGACGACCTCTTTGACGTGCTTGGAGGTGGGGGAGGTGAAGAGCTTGGTGAATTCGGGGATGAGGGCTGCGCCGAGGGTGCCGCAGGAGATGATGACGCTGAGGGCGAGCCACCAGTTGTTGCCGAGGTCGCCGAGGATGAACCAGGAGGCGCAGAAGGTGCCGATGATGCTCAGGAGGGAGGTGATCCACACCAGCGAGGTGAGGGGCTGCTCGAAGTTGATGTCGTCGGCCTTGCCGTACTTGGCTTTGGCGATGGCGCCATTAATATAATAGGAAAGGACGGAGGCGATGATGCCGAGGATACGCATGACGAAGATCCAGACGAGGAGCTTGACCTGCATGTCCATCTCGGGGACAGCCAGGAGGATGAAGGAGACGAGGGCCACGCCGGTGACGCCGTAGGTCTCGAAGCCGTCGGCGGTGGGTCCGATGCTGTCGCCTGCGTTGTCGCCGGTGCAGTCGGCGATGACGCCGGGGTTGCGCGGGTCGTCCTCGCCGATCTTGAAGACCACCTTCATGAGGTCGCTTCCGATGTCGGCGATCTTGGTGAAGATGCCGCCGGCGATGCGGAGGGCGCTGGCGCCGAGGCTCTCGCCGATGGCGAAGCCGATGAAGCAGCTGCCGGCCAGGTTCTCGGGCATAAAGAGGAGGATGGTGAGCATGAGGACGAGCTCGACGCAGATGAGCACGATGCCGATGGACATACCGGCACGGAGCGGGATGTTGAGCAGGTCGAGGGGTTTTCTTCTGAGGCTGGCGAAGGCCATGCGGGCGTTGGCGAAGGTGTTCATGCGGACGCCGAACCAGGCCACGCCGTAGGAGCCGAGGATGCCGATGACCGTCCATCCGAGGATGAGCAGCACGGCACCGCCGTTCATGTGGCTCAACACACCGAAATACAGCGCGATGGCTGCACCGATGAAGAGGAAGAGGAGGAGCAGGAACTTGCCCTGCTGCTTGAGGTAGGTCGAACAGGTCTTGAAGATGACGTTGCCGATTTCCAGCATCGACTTGTGGGCCTTCAACTTACGTACTTTGCTGAACTGCCAGAAACCGAAGAGCAGTCCGATCACCACAACGGCGAAGCCCCAATAGAGGATGGAGGTCTCGTCGGCCGAAGCGAATCCCTTCGGCATTTCAAGGTCTGCCTCGCTGGCAAAAGCGAAAATGGGAGCCGCCAGAGCCACGAGGGTTGTTGCTAATTTCTTCATATAGTGTTAGTTTACAGTAATCGTATCGTCAAAAATCGAACTACAAATATAGTTCTTTTTCATAAATTAAAGAAAAAAAAATGAAAAATCATTCATCTGGGCATGTTGATAGGTTGATATGTTGATATGTTGATATGTTGATAGGTTGATAGGTTGATAGGTTGATAGGTTGATAGGTTGATAGGTTGATAAGTTGATAAGGGGAAAGGTAAATTGTGAAAGGTCACAGGCCGCATTAACACTTTTTTTTATTATATATGTAAAAATTTGTGTATCTTTGCAGCATGATTACAAACAACGACATGGCTGCACAGACGGCCAATTTCTTATTGACAGTGAAAGCGGTAAAGCTGAACAACGAGCATCCTTTCACATGGGCATCGGGGCGAAAATCGCCCATTTATTGTGACAATCGCGTCACTTTGTCGTATCCCGAGATACGCACTTTCATCCGCCAGCGGTTTGTGGATATCATCCGTGAGACGTGGGGCGACGTGGATGTGATCGCCGGCGTGGCTACGGGCGGCATCGCGCAGGGCGCCTTGGTGGCGCAGGAGCTGGGCAAGCCGTTCGTATATGTGCGTTCGGAGCAGAAGAGCCACGGTCTGACGAACCAGATCGAGGGCGAGATCCACGAAGGCCAGTCAGTAGTGGTGATCGAGGACCTGGTTTCGACAGGCAAGAGCTCGCTCATCGCCGTCCGCGCCCTCCGCGAGAAGGGCTGTGTGGTGAAAGGCATGGCGGCCATCTTCACCTACGGCTTGCAGGTGGCGGCCGACAACTTCGCCAAAGAGGACGTGGAGCTGCAGACGCTGACGGACTACGACACGCTGATCGGCGTGGCGAAGGAGCGCGCCTATGTGCATGCCGACGACCTGGAGAGCCTGGCGGCCTGGCGTGTGAATCCGGAGCAGTGGAGCGAGGAACACATGGGAAATTGAAAATTGAAAGTTGAAAATTGAAAATTGAAATTACTATGGTTAAAAACACAATTGGAAAATTGTTGCTGCTTGTTTGTGCAAGCATCATTTTCAATTTTCAATTCCCAATTTTCAATTGTGTAAGGGCGCAGGACAGCGTGGTGAGTGTGGCGGTGCCCGACGGGCCGTCGATCGAGATGGTCTGGGTGGAAGGCGGCACATTCACCATGGGCTACAACGGAACCGACAAGAAGGCCCATCCGTCGGAGGATGCCCGTCCGACTCACAAGGTGACGGTGGGCTCGTTCTATATCGGCCGCTACGAGGTGACTCAGGGCCTGTGGAGCGCGGTGATGGGTGAGAACGCTTCGAAGTTCAGGGGCAACGACTCGCTGCCGGTGGAGAGCGTGAGCTGGGAGGAGGCGCAGCAGTTCGTCACGAGGCTGAGCCAGCTGACGGGGAAGCGCTTCCGTCTGCCTACAGAGGCGGAGTGGGAGTATGCCGCCCGAGGCGGAAGTCAGGTGAAAGGTGAAAGGTCAAAGGTGAAAGGTATCGATTTCCCGTTTGCGGGATGCGAACGCGGACAGCTGGAGAAGCACTCGTGGTTCTGCGTGAACAGCGGCCGCCGGACGCACCCCGTGGGACAGCTGAAGCCCAACGGCTTGGGGCTGTACGACATGGGCGGCAACGTGGCCGAGTGGTGCGAAGACTGGATGGAGAAGTACCCGTCGGAGGCGCAGGAGAACCCGCGTGGTCCGCAGACGGGCGACAGCCGTGTGCTGCGCGGCGGCCACTACAACAGTGTGTCATGGGCCTGCGCGGTGTATGACCGCAGTTGGTATGTGCCGACAGGGAAGAGCGAATACTATGGCCTGAGAGTGGTGATGGAGGAGTAGCTGTAAAGTTGTAAAGCTGTAGAGTTATAGAGTTGTAGAGTTCTCTGGTGGTCTAAAAGTCAAAAAGTCTAAGAGTTTAAGGGTGATTAGGATTAAGGACAGGGAGTTTGAGGTGTTTATCACGGAGGCGGAGCTGGACGTGATTGTGCGTCGGCTGGCCGCCGAGGTGAGTAGGGACTATGAAAGTGCCAGCGGTCAGCTGATGGTGTGTCCAGTGCTGACGGGCGCTTTCATGTTTGCCGCCGACCTGTTGCGGCGGCTGACGGTGCCGTGCGAGGTGAGCTTCGTACGCTTCGCTTCCTATAGCGGCATGAGCAGCACCGGCGAGGTGAGATGCCTGCTGCCGTTTGCCAAGGATGTGGAGGGTCGCGATGTGCTGATTGTGGAGGATGTGATCGACAGCGGTCTGTCGATGCAGCAGATGCTGAAGGAGGTGAAGGCGCTCAACCCCAGGAGCGTGAAGGTGTGCGCCCTGTTCTACAAGCCGGAGGCGTTCAAGGGCGACTACCGGGTGGATTATGTGGGACGGGAGATAGGCAACGAATTCATCGTGGGCTACGGCCTCGACTACGACGAGCAGGGGAGGACGCTGCCGGAGGTATGGAAGGTGATATGTTGATAGGTTGATAGGTTGATAGGTTGATTTATGATTTATGACTTATGAATTATGATTTATGAGTGGAGAAAAGTGAAAAGTGAATGGTGAAAAGTGAAAATGATAAGTTGATGAAAAGGAAATTTGCTATATGGATGGTGTTGGCTGCAGCGGTGCTGACGCTGACGTCGTGTAAAGAGAAAGAGAAGGAGCTGGTGTTGGACCCGAGCCAGTTTGCAGGTTTATGGGTGAAGACGAACAACACCTATGAATACTGGCGCTTCAACAGCAGCTCGATGACGGGTATCACCTGGGACGAGACCCCCGACCCGGATAACGGGGAGCCCGAGATGACGGAGGAGGAGAGCAACCTGGCTTTCAGCTGGAGCGTGGAGCGCAACATCGTGTCGTTTGTGTGGCACGGGTTGATGGAGAACCAGAGTGTGCCGAAATACTACTACATCACGGAGATCAGCTCCGCGGCCATCGTGGGCGAGGATGAAGTGGGGCTGCCGTTTACGTTAAGGAGGGTGCAATGAAGAAGGGTTGGAAGATAGCGTTGATCACGTTGGGCTCGCTGGTAGGGCTGGCGGTTGTGGTGGTAGCTGTGGCCTTGTGGCTGGTGTTCACGCCTGCACAACTGACCAAGATAGTGAACCGGCTGGCCTCCAACTATGTGACCTGCGACACCCATTTCGGGCGGGTGAATCTGACGCTGTTCAAGACCTTCCCGGATGCGGGACTGACGGTGAACGACGTGTATGTGGTCAATCCGACGGAAGGTGCGTTGAGCGACACGGTGGCGCATATCGGCAGCCTGACGGTGGGCGTGGATGTGAAGCGATACCTGAAAGGGAAGGAGGTGGTGGTGCACCAGGTGCTGCTGGACGGGGTGACGGCCTCGCTCTATACCGACAGCGCCGGAAGAAACAACTACGATATCTTCCCCAAGAAAGAGAAAAAAGAGAAGGAGAAGAAGCCCTTCAGCCTGGACAGCCTGCCCGACATCGACCTCAAGCGGGTGAGCGTCAGCAACCTGGATGCGCAGCTGCTGAACGACAAGAGCGGCATGCAAGCCGAAGTGACGGATCTGGACCTGAATGTGACAGGCACGCTTGCCGAGGGCAGGGTGGATGCCGACCTGGACCTGCAGGCCGACAAGATGATGCTGACCACCGCCGACAGCAACGGAGAGACCAAGATTTACACGGTGCTCGACGAGCCGAACATAGACCTCAAAGCCGAGGGGAACCTCGACGAGGTGAAGGGTCAGTTGAAGCTAAACCTTAAGAAAGGGCGCTTCAACGACATGATCAACGAAACCCTCCAAACGTCGAAACACGACCTGCTGACGCTGACGGCGCCCTTCGAGGCCGACCTGGAGAATAGCAGATGGTCGGTGGACGGCGGAAAGGTCAAGATTGACGACTATGCGTTGGATGTGGATGGGACGGTACAGCTGAAGAAGGACACGGTGCCGATGACGGTGGATGTGGCTGTGGCCACCATCGACTCGTGGCAGGTGGAGCCGCTGCTGGACATCGTGCCCGAAAAATATGTAAAGTTCCGCAAGGGGATGGACCTCGACGCGAAGGTGAAGCTGCAAGCCTCCGCCAAAGGGGCGGTGTCCAAAGATAGCAAGCCCCTCATCAACGCCACCGCCCATATCGCCGACGGACGGTTCTACTATCCCAAATCGCTGCCCTACAAGGTGAACAAAATCAACGGAGACCTCACGGCGAGTCTCGACCTGAGCAAGGGCGGCAAGTGCAGCGCGGTGGTGGAACGCCTGAAGGCCCATACCCGCGGTACCGACGTGAGTGTGAAGGGTAGGGCGGACGACCTGCGGGGCGACATGCACATCGCCGCCGACGTGAAAGGGGCGTTGCCACTGGAGGACATCATGCCGATGATTCCCGAGAAGCTGAAGGTGACGGCCCAAGGCGACGCCGACCTCGATGTGAGAGCTGACTTCAAGATGAGCCAGCTGAAAGCGAAAGCCTACGAGAAGATGAAGCTGGACGGCGACATCAGGCTGAAGAAGCTGGACGCGAAATACAACGACATACAGATACAGTCGCCCGACCTCAATATCGCCATGCAGCTGCCGGCCAAGGAGCATGCGGGCAAGATGGGCGACGTCCACCTGACCAGCGGCAAGCTGAAGGTGGAAAACGGGAAATGGATGGCCGACCTGGCCAATCCCAACATCAACGTGGGCATCAACAATGTGACGAAGGAGCAGCTGGCTGCCGCCTTTGAGGTGGCGCTTGGGAAGAGTGCCGCCACGCTGGACTCGAATCAGATAGACCTCAGTTCGCTCTCGCTCAAAGGGTCGGTGCGGTTCGACTCGACACAGAGCAACACGCTGAAGAAATACAATCCGAAACTGAACATCCAGGTGCGCAACGGCGTGGTGAACACCACAGCGCTACCGGAGAAGTTGTATCTGAACGAGTTCGCCTTTGCCTATATGCCCAAGGAGGTGCAGATTAGGAATGCGGAAATCAAACTGGGAAGGAGCGACTTCCAGCTGTACGGCACGGTGGAGAACCTGGAGGAGTGGATGGACCACAAGGAGATGCTCACGGGCGACCTGAACTTCACCTCGACCTATACGGATGTAGATGAGCTGATGTCGATGTTCAGCGGCAAAGGCACCGACCCCGACACCCTGGAGCAGATGCGTCAGGAGGACAAGGTGGCCAAAGACGCCAACCCCTTCATGGTGCCGAAGGATGTCGATGTGACGCTGCACACGCATATCCGTCGCAGTGTGGCCTTCGGGAACGACCTGGGCGACCTGGCGGGAGCGGTGACCGTGAAGGACGGTACCGCCATTCTCGACCAGATAGGCTTCGTGTGCAAAGCCGCCACCATGCAGCTCACCGCCCTCTACCGTTCGCTGCGGCCCAACAACATCTTCGTGGCATTGGACTTCCACCTGTTGGACATCCAGATTGACGAGCTGCTGGACATGATACCCACTGTCGATACCTTGGTGCCGATGTTGGCGGCCTTCAACGGCAACGCCAACTTCCATCTGGCCGGCGAAGGGTTCCTCAACGCCCGCTACAAGCCTAAGATGAGCACTCTCCTCGGCTCGGCGGCCATCAGCGGTAAGAACCTGGTGGTGATGGACAACAACAGCATCGCCCAGATCGCCAAACTGATGCAGTTCAAGGAATGGAAAGACAAAGACAACAAGATACGGATTGACAGCCTGAGTGTGGAGATGACCTGCCTGAGGAAGGAAATCGAGGTGTTCCCCTTCCTGATCAATATCGGCAAATATCAGCTTTGCGCCTCGGGCAAGCACAACCTCGTAGGCGACTGCGGCTACCATGTGGAGCTGCTCAAGAACCCCGTGATGGCCAAGGTGGGTGTCGATATAAAGGGATCGCTCAAGAATCCCAAGATCACCCTCGGAGAGGTACGCTATGCCGACCTCTACAAACCGCAGAAGAACGGCGATGTGGAGAAGCGGGCGTTGGAGATGAAACGGATGGTCAGGGAAGCGCTGGAGAAGAACGTAAGATAAGGAGATAGAAATGGGAATTTTCCACAGATACAGTAGCACCATACACGGCAACTACCGACGGGCCTATCTGCGAGGCGGATTGGCCACGGGAGTGCTGATGGCGTTATATGTGCTGATGCGGCTGCTGATGGGCAATCCACTTCAATCCCCGACATCGCTCATCCTCGATGCTGTACTGCTGGTGGCCATCTTCCTCCTGATGGCGTGGTACCGCAATTCGCTTCCGGAGAAGAAAATCACGTTGAAGGAATGCCTGCTTTTCGGCATCGGCACTGCGGTGGTGGCCGGCATCGCCTATGGGCTGCTGCTCTGGGCCATCGGATTGAGTTCGGACACCCAGACGGTGCTCTTCACCAACTCGATGACGCAGAACAATATCACGGCACAAGACCCACAGCTGCATTATTGGGCTGCCTGGTGGGCCATTCTGTCGGCATTGCAGGCGATGCTCCTGGGTGCCTTCGGGGCTTTTGTGGCCGCCATCTGCTTCCGCAACGAGAAATCGCCGGTGCATATAAATAAAGATAATAAATAATGTAATAATATAAATTATATGACAGACATATCAATCGTTGTTCCGCTATATAACGAAGCCGAGTCGCTGCCGCACCTGGCAGAGTGGATAGACAAAGTGATGAAAGAGCACGGGTTCAGCTACGAAGTGGTGATGGTCGATGACGGCAGTCGTGACGGCTCGTGGCAGGTCATCGAGGAACTTCACCAAAAGAACCCCGCCTATCGCGGCGTCAAGTTCCGTCGCAACTACGGTAAGAGTGCCGCCCTCAACGTGGGATTCGCCGCCACCGAAGGCGATGTGGTCATCACCATGGACGCCGATTTGCAGGACAGTCCCGACGAGGTGCCGGAACTCTACCGCATGATCAAGGAAGAGGGTTACGACCTCGTGAGCGGATGGAAGAAGAAACGCTACGACTCCAAGCTGGCCAAGAACATCCCTTCCAAGTTCTTCAACTGGACCACCCGTCGCATGAGCGGCATCAAGCTGCACGACTTCAACTGCGGCCTCAAAGCCTACCGCCACGAGGTGGTGAAGAGCATCGAGGTCTATGGCGAGATGCACCGTTACATCCCCGTCATCGCCAAATGGGCCGGATTCTCGAAGATAGGCGAGAAGGTGGTGCAGCACCGTAAACGCGAGTTCGGTGTCACCAAGTTTGGCATGAACCGCTTCATCAACGGCTATCTGGACCTGATGAGCATCATGTTCATGTCCAAATTCGGCAAGCAACCCATGCACTTCTTCGGTGCCGTCGGCAGCCTCTCGTTCCTCTTCGGATTTATTGCTCTGATAGTGGTGCTCATCTTGCGTCTGGCCGGACGGATGGCGCTCACCAATAGCGTCTGGTTCTACCTCTCCATGTTCTTTGTGCTCATCGGCATGATGCTCTTCCTCGCCGGATTCCTCGGCGAACTCATCTGCCGCAACTCCTCCACCCGCAACCAATACCTAATCGAGAAAGAACTATGAGCCTACAATGCGGTATAGTAGGTTTGCCCAATGTCGGCAAATCGACCCTCTTCAACTGCCTGAGCAACGCCAAAGCGCAGGCAGCCAACTTCCCGTTCTGCACCATCGAGCCCAATGTGGGTGTCATCACCGTCCCCGATGAGCGACTGGCCAAATTGGTGGAGATTGAACGTCCCGCATCCGTCGTTCCCGCCACCGTCGAGATTGTCGATATCGCCGGACTGGTCAAAGGGGCTTCGAAAGGGGAGGGACTCGGGAACAAATTCCTGGCCGATATCCGCAACTGCGACGCCATCATCCACGTGCTCCGCTGCTTCGACGACGACAACATCACCCATGTCGATGGCTCCGTCGATCCGGTACGCGACAAGCTCACCATCGACCTCGAATTGCAGTTCAAAGACCTGGAAACCATCGAAAACCGATATGAGAAGGAGGTGAAGAAAAGCAAAGCCGGCGGCGATGCACGCGCCAAGAAGCTCGTGGAGGTGATGGACCTCTACAAAGCCGCCCTTCTGGAAGGGAAGAGCGCGCGCACCGTGCAGCTCGACGACAACCAGCAGGAAGTAGCTCGTGACCTGATGCTGCTCACCACCAAACCGGTGATTTACGTATGCAACGTCGATGAGGTTTCGGTGGTCAATGGAAACAAATACTCTGACGCGGTTCGCGAAGCCGTCAAAGACGAGCAGGCCGAGGTGCTGCTCATCGGTGCCGGCATCGAAGCCGACATCGCCGAACTCGAGACCTACGAGGAGAAGCAGATGTTCCTTGAGGACCTGGGACTCAAAGAGAGCGGCGTCAACCGTCTTATCAAAGCCGCCTACCGTCTTCTGGGCTTGCAGACCTTCCTCACCGCAGGTCCCAAAGAATGCCGTGCATGGACCTTCAAGAAAGGAATGAAAGCTCCTCAGACTGCGGGTATTATCCACTCTGACTTCGAGCGGGGCTTTATACGCGCCGAAGTCATCAAATACGACGATTACGTCACCCTCGGCTCCGAGGCCAAATGCCGTGAAGCCGGCAAGATAGCCGTCGAAGGAAAAGACTATGTCGTCCAGGACGGCGACATCATGCACTTCCGCTTCAACGTTTGATGAAACTGAAAAGTGAAAATTGAAATACATAACAAGGCCTATAAATGGTGGCGCAGAATTCTCTGCGGCTGCCTAATTATTCCCTTTCACCTTTCAATTTTCACCTTAACCTCCTGCTCTACCCAGAAGGCCAAGTGGACCAATATCCAGTACCACAACACCACCTGCCACTACAATGTCTGGTGGAACGGCAACGAAAGCCTCAAGGCCGGCCGTGAGAAACTGATGAAGTCGGCCTCAGACGACTACACCACCTTCCTGCCGGTGGAGAAGACTCCAACAGCCGACGAGGCACGCAGCGTGAACCCCGAGATGGACCGCGCCATCGAGAAGGGAGTCAAGGGCATCAAGAAACACAGCATCTATGTCGGCGGCGAGGAACACGTGCCCTACATCAAGGAATGCTACCTGCTGACCGCCTACGCCACCTTCTACAAGCAAGACTACACTTCGACCCTCAACACCTGCAACATCCTCGTCACACAGTTCAACGGCACCCGCGCCGGTGACGAAGCCGCCGTGCTGATGGCACGCTGCATGGCCCGTGAAAAACGCTATTCCGAAGCCGAAGCCACCCTCGACCAACTGGTGGCACGTCTCGAGGCCGGCAATTTCTCCTACAACCAGCGCGACAAACTCTACTGCGCTATGGTCGAAGCCACCGTGCTGCAGGAGAAATACAAGAAGGCGGTGGAATACATCCATCTGGCCACCGACGCTACCCATAGCACCAACACCAAAGCCCGACTCACATTCCTCCTGGCGCAGATCTATCAGAAACTCGACCGCCGGCCCGTGGCGACAAAATACTTCCGGAAGGTGCAGACCTACGCGCCCGAATACGTAATGGAATTCAACGCCCGCCTCTGTGAAGCCTCCTGTGCCGACCTCAGTTCGCTCAACGAGAGCGACATCCAGAAACTCGAACGCCAACTCGACGCCATGCTGGCCGACAAGAAAAACGAAGAATACCGCGACCAGATCTACTATGCCAAAGGCGAGATGTACCTCGGATTGAAAGACGCACAGAAAGCCTGCGACAATCTGAAACTCAGCGTCGCCGTCTCCAAAACCAATAAGGCACAGAAAGGCAAGTCGGCGCTCAAACTTGGCGAAGTGCTCTACGATATCTACGAGAACTACGACCTGGCGCAATACTACTACGACACCGCCATCCAGTGCCTCTCGAAAGATTATCCGGGATACGCTACCGTCAAACGCCGCAACGACATGCTCAAAGACCTGGTCTCCTACACCCGTGTCTATGAGCGGTGCGACAGCCTGATTGCCGTCGCCGCTATGCCCGAATCCGAACGCAACGCCCTCATTCAACGCACCATCGACACCCTTGCCGCTCGGGAGAAACGAGCCCAAGAACAAGCGCTGATTGACGAGCTCCGCAATGAGAACAGCGGCCAGCAAAACACACTCAAAGGCGACTGGTACTTCTACAACGCCAACTCCGTGCAGAAAGGCAAGGAAACCTTCCGCCAGCGATGGGGGATGCGAGCGCTCGAAGACAATTGGTTCCTCTTCAACAAACCCAACTTCAGCCTCTTCACCTTCGACAACCCCTCATCCGATGCCGAAAGCGACACCACTGTCGCCGACACCAACGCAAGCAATCAAGCAACCAAACAACAAGGCAATCAACTTGGCAACCCCGACGACCCCCACAGCCCAGCCTACTACCTCAAAGACCTGCCCGTCACCCAGGCGCAATACGACTCCATCGACTCTCTCACATCCCTCTCGCTCCTCAATGCCGGATACATCTTCTACGACGGCATCCGCAACACCCCAAGAGCCCTCGACTGCTACCTCCGCCTGGCTCGCGACTATACCACCCATCCCGAAATCGAGCAGGCCTTCTACATGCTCTACCGCATCTACGACCGACAGGGTAACACACCTCAGGCCAACTACTACCGCGATATGGTCCTCCTCGGATTCCCCGACGGCGACTTCGCCAACCTGATCCGCGACAACGAGTACTACAAAGAACTTCTCCGTCGCGAGGGAAGGGTAGAGGAAGCCTACGCCGAGCTCTACGACCACTTCACCCGCCGCAACTACAACCGCGTCGTCACCCTCTCCGACCAAGCCGACGAACTCTATGCCGGGCACCCCATGCTGCCCAAGTTCCACTACTGGAAGAGCCTGGTGCTCGCCTCGCTCGGAGAGCGCTCCGATGCCGTTAGCATCCTCGAACAGATGCTCTCACAACTCACCGAAGAAGACACCCTCCAACCGCTTGTACTCGCCCAACTCGAACTCCTCCGCTCCGACACCAACACCCTGGCCGTCAGACAGGCCGACAGCCAACGCGAAGAAATCACCCTCCACGATGAGCAGCGAGCCCGTCAGAAATCAATCGATCAAGCAATCAAACAATCAAGCAATCCCGAAAACGACCTTCCCCCCGAAGCCCTCGTCTATCGCTATCGTGAAGGACAGCAATACTACGTCGTTATCCTCATCAACGACCGCCACATCAAAGCCACCGAACTCCAGTACCGCATCACTGACTTCAACACCCAGTACTACGCCAACAGCGGCTACAAAGTCAATGCCATACTCTTCTCCGACACCACACAGCTCCTCACCGTCCACCGCTTCCGCAACGCAGACGAAGCCCTTGGCTACTACCGCCACCTCCTTTCAGAGGAAAGTCCCCTCCGCCGCTATGCCGACGCCGACCACACCGAATTTGCCATCTCCACCCAGAACTACGCCACCTTCTACAACCGCAAAGATCCCGCCGCCTATCTTGCTTTCTTCAAAAAATATTATTTGAACAATAAACAATAAAAAAACAATATTATGGCAAAAACAATGGAAATTGAAAACAGTCCCATCAACATTATCACCGACGGCACCACCGTCAAAGGTGACATCGTAGCTTCCGGTGACTTCCGTCTCGACGGACTCCTCGAAGGAAACATCCAGCTCAACGGGAAACTCGTCATCGGCGACTCCGGCGTCGTCAACGGCAACGTCCTCTGCCAGAATGCCAACATCATCGGCACCGTCAACGGCAACCTTTCCGTCAAAGAGCTCCTCTCGCTCCACGCCTCCGCACGCGTCCGTGGCGACATTCTTATCAACAAACTCTCCATCGAGCCCGGCGCCGTCTTCTCCGGCAAATGTCGCATGATTGACGAAATCCGCGCTCAGCACGAAGAGCAGCCTGCCGACGCTCCTGCCACCGAATAATGGAAACCCTCCGTCAACTCTTTGCCGACTGGGCCGGTGAGCCCTGCTCGGAATGTCTTATTATTGGTGCCAACGGCTCCAATCGGCAATACTATCGTCTTCTCGGTCCTACCAAAACCGCCATTGGCACCGTCGCCAATGACCTCCGCGAAAACGAGGCTTTTTTCGCCTTCTCAGCCCATTTCCGCGACAAAGGCATCCCTGTTCCCGAGCTCTACGCCATCCATCCCGACCGCCGGCACTACCTCCAGCAAGACCTCGGCGACCTCACCCTCTACGGCCTCTTACACGAAAAGAAGCAGCAGGGTGGGGGATTCGACGCCCAGATGCTCGCACTCTACAGGCAGGCACTCACCGACCTCGATGCCATCCAGCGCGCCGGTCGCGACCTCGACTTCAGTATCGCCTACCCAAGGCCCGCCTTCGACCGTCGCGCCATCCTCTGGGACCTCAACTATTTCAAATACTTCTTTCTTAAACTCAACCACATCGACTTCGACGAAGAGTTCCTCGAAAACGACTTCCAACATCTCGCCGACCTCCTTCTCCAAGCCGACTGCTCCTACTTCCTCTACCGCGACTTCAACCCGCGAAACATAATGGTTGTTGAAAATTCAAAATTGAAAATTGAAAATTCGTTGCCGCACTCGGATAACTTTCAACTTTCAACTCTCAACTTTCAACTTTATTACATTGACTATCAGGGTGGTAGGAGCGGAGCAGCACAGTACGATGTCGCTTCACTCCTCTACAGCGCAAAAAGCGACCTCCCGGAAGCCATCCGTCAGGAACTCCTCCGCCACTACGCCTCCATCCACGGCGACCCGCACTTCCTCGACCACTTCTGGCTCTACGCACTCATCCGCATCCTCCAGACTCTCGGTGCCTACGGCTACCGCGGCCTCTACGAACGCAAACCCTACTTTATTCAGAGCATCCCCCTTGCGCTCAATAACCTCCGCCACCTCATTCAAGAACATCCACTCCCAACCGACCTCCCTGAACTCGGCAGAGTATTGAGCGACAAAAATCTAGTATTCAGCGAAACAATACAAATCGGCAGCAGCCCACTGAACGCTAATCACTTAACACTAAACACTGAGAACACCCTCACCGTCACCGTCGGCTCCTTCAGCTACAAACTTGGACTCCCGTCCGACAACTCGGGCAACGGCGGCGGCCACATCTTCGACTGCCGCGCGCTACCCAACCCGGGACGCTACCCGGAATACAAGACCTATACCGGCAAAGACCGACCCGTTATCGAGTTCCTCCAGAAAGAACTCGCCGTCCGTCAGTTCCTCGACCACGTCCAAGCCATCGCCGCTCAGAGCATCGACAAATACCTCGAACGCCACTTCACCCACCTCTCCATCTACTTCGGATGCACCGGCGGGCAGCACCGCTCCGTCTATTGCGCCGAGCAACTCGCCGCCTGGATTAGGGACACATACCCGTCTGTCAATGTCGTGGTGGCCCACCGCGAGAACCCCTGACAAACAACACGCTCCCTACATTCCACCTCCGACTCATCACAGATGGAAAAAAATATTTGCCGTATGAAAAAAAAAGTGTATCTTTGCAGTCGGTTGTCATTCTCGAAGTTCGCCGCCCAAATAGCACGTTCATCCTGATAGACAAAAATTTATAGAACGAAAACTGATAATATTATATAAAATGAAAGGCAGAACTATTATCCAAATCGTACTGGGTCTCGTCATCGTGGCCCTTGCCGTGCTGCTCTACAACAGCATCCAGAAACCCATGCGTTTCGACAACGAATACACCAAGCGTCGCGACGCCTGCGCTGAGAAACTGAAAGCCATCCGTACCCTCGAAGAGGCTTACAAGCTGACCTACAGCACCTACACCGGCAGCTTTGACACCCTCTTCAACCGCCTGATGAACGAAGACAGCATGAAGGTTGTTAGCAAGGTCATCAACCACAGCCTCATCCCCGCCGATGTCGATATCAACGAAATCACCGAGCTCGAAGCCGTCAAGAAAGGCTACATCTCCCGCGTCGAGATTTTCGTCAATCCTATTGGCAAACTGCGTGATGACGGCAAACTGCCCATCACCGATGTCAACGGCTACACCCACCAGATGACCGACGAGGAAATCCTCAACCTCCGTTATGTCCCTTACCCCAAAGGCGAGAAAAACGAGTTTGAACTCCAGGCCGGTATGCTCGAGAAGAGCGGTTTCATGGTGCCCGTCTTCGAGTGCCGCGTGCCCCTCACCGTACTGCTCAGCGACATGGACCATCAGCTGGTCGTGAACAAAATCGCCGAGGTCAATGAGGTCAAAGGCCGCTATGCCGGATGGAAAGTCGGCGACATGACTCAGGCCGTCACCGACGGTAACTTCGAATAAAAAACAATATGCCTTATAGCTGCAAGACTCTGATAAAGACCGACCAAGAGCTTGCCTCGCGCGAAAAGAGATTATCCATTTGCCTCGGGGCTGATGGATTTTCTTTTAGCGAGACCTCTACAGCCGGCATGCTCCTTACTTTCGGAGAAGTCGAAGGTCTCCATGCGGACACCATGACCGACGTGATGAGGGACATCAAGACCCTCTTCGCCTCAATCGGTATCCGTCCCCTGGGCTACGCCTCCTCCGAACTCATCGTCCTCACCGACGAAAGCGTGTGGGTGCCCGACGAACTCTACTCCTCCGCCAACATGAGGAAATACCTCAAACTGATGGGAGCCGAACCCGTCACCGTGATGACCTGCCACAGCCAGGCGCTGGCTTCCACTTCGGTATTCGCCGCCGCCGAACATGTGGTGATGGCTTTCAAGGTGACCATGCCCGGTGTCGTCGTGCTGAACCAGCACGCCAAGATGGCTCAGCTGACCCCGCAAAGCATCGGCCGGATGGTCCTGTTCACCCACTGGAGAAAGGGGAGGGTGGATGTAGCCGCCTTCAACAACGGACGCTACCTCTACGGCAACACCTTGGCTTTCGGCAACAGTGACGAGGCCATATACCACGTGGTGGATGTGATGAAAAGTTTCAACCTCGAATCCTCAGCCACCGAGATGCTCATGTGTGGTGACGTGGACAGGGACCTCTTTGCCCATGCACGGCCTTACTTCCCCCGTGTCACCCTCTTCAACGGCACTGCCAAACAGTCAGCCAATCCCGAGTTTCAGCAGCTGCACACTTATCGTCACGCCCTGATCCTGATGTAACCCATCCTCATGCGCATCATTGCAGGAACATTAAGAGGCCGGCGGCTGAACCCGCCACAGAACCTTCCGGTACGTCCCACCACCGACATGGCCCGCGAGAGCCTGTTCAACATCCTTAACAACTATATCGACTACGAGGACTGCTCTGTAATGGACCTCTTTGCCGGCACCGGTGCTGTAACGCTGGAATTCATCTCCCGCGGAGTACGCGAGGTGACCTCCATCGACATTAACGCCGCCTGCACCGACTTCATCAAGCAATGCGCCGCACAGTTGGAAGTAAAAAACCTCCATGTGGTCCGTGCCGATGTATTCGACCTGCTGAAACGCGCCAACCGCAAGTTCGACATTGTCTTTGCCGATCCTCCTTACTCGCTTGAGAGCCTATCTACCTTGCCCGATTTGGTGTTCGATAGGGGAGTGCTCACCGACGACGGCATCTTCATCCTCGAGCATCCACGCGAATACAGTTTCGAGGAACATCCGCACTTCTGGCAGCATCGGGCCTACGGAAAAGTCAATTTCACCTTCTTTGCAAACAAATTAGACGAATAAAAATATGGACGCAATCGTTAAAACAAACTTTCATTTTCCGAAACAGAAAAGCCTGTACGTCGGCAAAGTGCGCGACGTCTATAACATCGACGACCGCTTCATGGCGATGGTGGTCAGCGACCGCATCTCGGCCTTCGACGTGGTGCTTCCCAAAGGCATTCCCTACAAAGGACAGGTGTTGAACCAGATTGCCGCCAAGTTCCTCGATGCCACCGCCGACATCGTTCCCAACTGGAAACTCGCCACTCCCGACCCGATGGTCACCGTGGGCCTCAAATGCGAAGGCTTCCGTGTGGAGATGATTGTCCGCGGTTATCTGGCCGGCAGTGCTTGGCGCGAATACAAGGCTGGTGCTCGCACCCTCTGCGGCGTGCAGCTGCCCGAGGGAATGGTGGAAAACCAAAAGTTCCCAACGCCCATCGTGACACCCACCACCAAAGCCGACGAAGGACATGACGAGAACATCAGCCGCGAGGAAATCATCCGCACCGGACTGGTCAGCAAGGAAGACTACGACCAACTGGAGCGCTACGCTCTTCAGCTCTTCCAGCGCGGCACCGAGATAGCCGCCCAGAAAGGCCTTATCCTTGTCGATACAAAATACGAATTTGGCAAACGTGACGGCAAGATCTACCTCATCGACGAAATCCACACTCCCGACAGCAGCCGCTATTTCTATGCCGACGGCTATGAGGAGCGTCTCACAAAAGGGGAGCACCAACGCCAGTTGAGCAAGGAATTTGTACGTGAATGGCTGATGGACAACGGCTTCCAAGGAAAAGAAGGGCAGAAGGTGCCTGAAATGACGGAAGCCATCGTCAATAGCATCAGTGACCGTTATATCGAACTCTACGAGCGCATTACCGGAGAAAAATTCCAGAAAGCCGACGACTGCGCTGATGTGGCCGCCCGTATCGAAAAGAACGTAACCGCCTGTCTCGCGACCCTCTGATGGAAATTGAGCGCAAGTTTCTTGTCAAAGAGTTGCCAGCCGATCTGGAACAATATCCTCACATCGAGATAGAGCAAGGATACTTATGCACATCGCCCACTTTGCGAATCCGCAAGGCGGGCGATGCCTTTTGGCTCACTGTCAAAGAGAAGATTCAAACTGAATCGGGAGCCATCCATAACAGAGAAGAAGAGTTTAAGTTGACCAAAGAGGCTTATCAAGCCTTGAAGGCTAAATGTGACGGACGGATGGTTTGTAAGACCAGATATAAGATTCCTTTGAATCACAATGAATACACGGCTGAACTAGACATCTTCCACGGATTCCACGAAGGTTTGAGAATCGTTGAGGTAGAATTTTCCTCCACAATTGCCGCCGATACGTTTGTACCGCCGTCCTGGTTCGGGGAAGATGTATCGCAACTTCCTCAGTACCGTAACAGTTACATGGCATTCCAACAATAGGGATGCCATTCTTCTTTAATATTATCTATTTAACATAATCTCCATTGTATAAATTATAAACCAGTAAAAAAACAGCCTCAATATGGGCTGTTTTTTATTATTGTTTTTAAACTAACGGAGTAATTCTCGCAATGACGCTGGATGCTCGTGGATTGATGACATGGATGAAATGAACGTCGTCAACGCATTTGTATTGAACCGTAAGCATCTCCTCCATACGGGTCTCCATCTGGTAGTTCAATTCCAGCCGGAACGGTTTCTTGGTGTCGAATCCAACCTCGTGCAAACTGTCGAACAGCAGTTTAATGTACTCCGAATTATTGACGTGTCTCGTGTGATCGACCATTGAGAAGACGGCCATATGGCGAGCCACAACGTCGGCTTCCGTCAGCTCCGGCAGTTGGATTTTCCCGATGGTTTCCACATCTGTGGCCAGAATATCGTGGTTCTCGTAGTTGGAAATCACGTCGTGCAATCGTAACGCCCGGCGTGTGGTCATGTCAATCAGCGGCCAGTGCGACGTGCCGGTAAGCAGCATTTCGCCGTCCAGCGTCGTCATGCGATAGTCTCGGAATGCAATCAGTCCGTTGTTGCCTCGCGACCACGTGCTTAACTCAATCTTTTCAAAGGCATCCGGCAACCTATATACATTATACAACCCACGTACGATGACCCAAGCCAAGTTCTTCTCCAACAGCGTCTTGAATCCTATTCCCGTGGCATTTCCGTGATATTCCGTCACCTCCTGGCAGAGTCGTACGGCCGCCCAAGTGTGCAGTCGGTCGTCGATATCGCACAGATACGACGGTGTCTCTATTATTTGTTTATAAATCATTGATTCAACGTTTTACATACGTTCCGGCACCTCTATACCCAAAATACCCATGGTATTCTTCAGCGCATGGGCCACGAAATCACACAGATGTACGCGGAAAGCCTTCAGCTGCGGGTCGGTCTCACGCAGGATGGGCGTATCCTGATAGAAACTGTTGAACGCCTTGGCTAGGTCGTAGGCGTAGTTGGCCACCATCGCCGGACTATAGGCTGCGGCAGCCGCTTCGATAGCCGCCGGCAAAGCATGCAGCACCTTCACCACCAAGCGTTCTTTGTCGTTCATCTTCAATCCGTTCACGCACCACTCCCCTCTTTCCTCCGCCTTGCGGACAATGCTGCGTATGCGGGCGTAGGTGTATTGGATGAAGGGGCCTGTGTTGCCGTTGAAGTCGATGCTCTCAGCGGGATTGAAGAGCATGTTCTTGGTGGGATCGACCTTGAGGATGAAGTATTTGAGTGCACCCAAAGCCAGAATGTGGTACAGGTGGCGTTGCTCTTCGGCGCTCAGTTCGTCGTTCTTACCATGTTCACGGCTCATCTCTTCGGCGGTCTTCTCCATCTCGTCGATCAGGTCGTCGGCATCCACCACCGTACCCTCACGGCTCTTCATCTTTCCGTTGGGCAGTTCCACCATTCCGTAGCTCAGATGATACACCTTTTCAGCCCACGGGAAGCCCAGTTTCCCGAGTATAAGTTTCAGAACCTTAAAGTGATAGTCCTGTTCGTTGCCAACCACATAGATGAGTTGTTCGGCACCGAAATCGTTGTGGCGCAGCAATGCAGTACCCAAGTCCTGGGTCATATAGACGCTGGTGCCGTCGCGGCGCAGCAGGAGCTTCTGATCCAGGCCGTCGCCCGTCAGGTCGCACCACACCGAGCCGTCCTCCTTGCGGAACAGCACACCCATGTCCAACCCTTTCTGCACCAACTCTTTGCCGAGCAGATAGGTATTCGATTCATAATACACCTTGTCGAAACCGACACCCAAGCGGCGGTAGGTCTCGTCGAAACCGGCATAGACCCACCTGTTCATCTTCTCCCACAACGCACGCACCTCGGCATCATCCTCTTCCCAGCGTTTAAGCATTTGCTGGGCTTCCACCATCAAGGGGGCCTCCTTCTTGGCCTGCTCCTCCTCTACCCCACTCTCCATCAGTTGTTTGACCTCTTCCTTGTAGTGCTTGTCGAATTCCACATAGTACTTGCCCACCAGATGGTCGCCCTTCATGCCGGTGCTTTCGGGAGTCTCGCCGTTGCCGTAACGCAACCAGGCCAGCATGCTCTTGCAGATGTGGATGCCACGGTCGTTCACCAGATTCACCTTCTTCACATGGGCTCCGTTGGCTGCCAGCAACTGACTTACCGACCACCCAAGGAGGTTATTTCTGATATGACCTAAGTGCAACGGTTTATTTGTATTAGGACTGCTGTATTCAACCACTACTGGAGCCGTATTGACACCGATCGGCTTCATGCCGAATTGCTCGTCGGCAGACTTCTCACACACAAATTGCAACCAATAGCTGTCGGCTACCTCAAAGTTCAGGAACCCTTTGATTACATTGAAGTTATCCACCACATCGAGATGCTCCTTCACATAGGCACCTATCTCCTGCCCCACGGCCTCGGGACTCTTGCGGGCCTGCTTCACGTAGGGGAACACCACGAGGGTGTAGTCGCCCTTGAAATCGCGCCGCGTGTCCTGCAAAACGATGTCCGACGGTGCTTGACTGATGGCGTAAAGGTCGTTGAGAGCCTGACTAACAGTCTGAGTAATAGATTCTATAATATTCATCGCGTAAAAGTTTTACGATGCAAAAATACACAAAAATTCCGAATTCTACGCGTTCATATGAATATAAAAACACAAGAATGGGAAGGCATCAACTGCGTATCAACTGCGTTGCCCCTCCGTCTCAACTCCGTCTCACCTCCGTTGACGGACGGAGGAAGGACGGAGGCGCGACGGTCAGGAGACGGAGGAACCACCTTGCCAATAACGAAGGAAAAAAATGATTTGGCCGAATCGGACAACTTTTGTAATTTTGCACCCCGAATGAAGGAAAGGACCACATACTATGCCGACGTGCTTCTGCCGCTACATCTGCCTGGCACCTATACGTATAGAGTGCCGAAGGAGTATGACGGCAGGGTGATGGCGGGCCAGCGGGTGGTGGTGCAGTTCGGCCGTCAGAAACTCTATTCGGCCATTGTCCGGCGAGTGCACCGGGAGACTCCGAGCTGGAAATGCAAATACATAGCCGCCATTCTCGACCTGCACCCCATCGTCACCGAGCGCCAGATGGACTTTTGGGACTGGCTGGCAGAGTATTACATGTGCTATCCCGGCGACGTGATGTCCACCGCGCTGCCGGCCGGCATGAAGCTGGCCAGTGAAAGCGCCATCGCCATCCATCCCGACTTCGACGGCGAACTGTCGCGCCTCAGCGACCAGGAGCTGCGGGTGGTGCAGATACTCTCCGAACACCCCGTAATGAAGGTGGCGGATATAGGAAGGGCTCTCGGTCTGCAGAAGACCATGCCGCTGATACGCAGCATGATAGAGCGGTCGGTTATTGTAATGGGTGAAGATATAAAAGACCGATTCAATCCCCGCACCTCGACCTACCTGCGTCTGTCGGATACCTACCGGACGGAGGAATCCCTGCGGCAGCTTCTCGACGAACTGGAGCGGAAGAGACGCAGCAAGCAGGTGGCGGTGCTGATGCAGCTGATACAGCAGTCGGACTTCGGCAAGAAGGCGGTGGCCAAACGGATGCTGCCACAAGGGTCGGCACTGAACACCCTGCTGAAGAACAAGATCATAACGGCTGAGGAACGCCTTGAAAGCCGCATCGAACGCTACGACGAGGGCGAACTGCTCGACCCCAGGGACATCGTGCTAAATGAAGAACAGGTGCAAGCGTACGAATGCCTGAAATCGGGGAAAGCCACAAGCCTCCTCCACGGAGTGACTTCCAGCGGCAAGACCGAGGTGTATATCAAGCTGATAGACGAGGTGGTGCGGGCCGGACGGCAGGCGTTGCTGCTGCTGCCCGAGATAGCGCTCACCACCCAGGTCATCAATCGCCTGAAACGCTACTTCGGCGACAAGGTAGGTGTCTATCACTCGCGTTTCCCGGCCAGCCAGCGCGTGGAGGTGTGGCAACGGACGCTGGCCGACGGCGAAGGGGGGTTCCAGGTGCTGCTGGGCGCACGGAGTGCCTTGCTGCTGCCGTTCAGGGACCTGGCCCTTGTCATTGTCGATGAGGAACACGACACCTCCTTCAAGCAGCAGGAGCCCGCCCCCCGCTACAACGCCCGCGACGCGGCCATCTATCTGGCCAAGATGTGGGGTGCCCGTGTGGTGCTGGGCAGCGCCACCCCCAGCGTGGAAAGCTACCACAACGCCCTCACAGGTAAATACGGGCTGGCCACCCTGACCCAACGCTACGGCGGATTCAGCCTGCCCGAGGTGACGGTGGTCGATATGCGCGAGGCTTACAAGAGCCGCCAGATGAAGGGTCACTTCTCCACCGCCCTGCTGGCGGCCATCGACGAGGCGCTGACGAAGAGGCAGCAAGTGATTCTGTTCCAGAACCGGAGGGGATTCTCACTGCACCTGGAATGTGATGACTGCCACCATATACCGCAGTGCATCCACTGCGATGTGTCGCTGGTCTATCACAAGGCCACCAACACGTTGCGCTGCCACTACTGCGGCTACAGCATACCGGTGCCCGAGGAATGCCCGGCGTGCCACTCGACCCACCTGCGCATGGTGGGCATCGGCACCGAACGCATCGAGGAGGACCTGCAAATCATGTATCCCGACGCCACGGTGGCCCGGATGGACCTCGACAGCACCATGCAGAAGAACCAGTACCTGGAGCTGCTCAACGACTTCCAGAACCGCCGCATCGACATCCTCGTAGGGACACAGATGGTGACTAAAGGGCTTGATTTCCAGAATGTCTCGGTGGTGGGAGTGGTCAATGCCGACAACATCATCAACTTTCCCAATTTCCGCTCCTTCGAACGGGCCTTCCAGCAGCTGACACAGGTGAGTGGACGTGCCGGCCGCCATGGGGAAGGCGGACGTGTGTTCATTCAGACCTTCAACCCACAGCACCAGGTGCTGACGGACGTGATGACGGGCAACTACCGCCACCTCTACGAGGAGCAAATCGAAGAACGGCGGGTGTTCCGCTATCCCCCTTTCTACCGTCTTATCCAAATCACGCTCAAACACAGTGACACCGAGGTACTTAACGCCGCCGCCGACTGGATAGCAACACAGATGCGGGGCACTTTCGCCTGGCGTGTCATGGGGCCTGAATATCCGCTGGTGAGCCGCATCAAGAGCCTCTACCTTAAACAGATTACCCTGCGCTTCGAGCGGAGCGAACCCATCGCCGACGCCAAGCGGGTGATGATGACGATGGCCGCCGACCTCACCAAGCAGGAAGGTTGGAGCGGCGTGTCGGTCATCTTTGACGTCGATCCCATGTAAGGGTTATGGTTTATGGGTTATGGATGCTTGCGCATTTTTTTATATTTTCATTTTTCAGTTCTCACAATTAATATTTTTTCGTATCTTTGCAGTCCGAAAGAGAGACAACGGTTACTGGCTTCGGCCTGTAAATCAATAGGATTGGGCAAGTCTTATACGACCAGCTCCCATTGAATCCCCCAGGGTAGGAATACAGCAAGGGTGTTTGGTTGTAGCGGTGCGATATAAACAGCTTGCCCTTTTTTCTTTTCAGGAGTTAAGGAGACAGGAGATAAGGAGTTAAGACAATACTGATGATTGGGGCTTATATAGCAGTGATATTGGGCGTGGCCGTATGGGCTGTGCTGACACCGGTGAGCCGCAAGCTGCCCGAAGGGGTGGTGCGGGGCGTGACGGTGTTTGGCGGTGCCTTCCTGTTGGCGGTGTGTGTGTTAAGCCTGCTGCCCGAATCTGTCAATATCATTTTTCCCGAAGACGGTGAGCTGGAGATTGACCAACGGCCTTTCTTCGCCATTCTGGCCGGTTTCCTAATACAGCAAGTACTTGAATCTCTGTCGGCCCATGCCGAGCACGGACATGTCGAAGACCACAATGCCAACGCGCCGGTGTTGGGATTGATGCTGGGCCTGTGCCTGCACGCTTTCCTCGAGGGTATGCCGCTGGTGGACATGGACGGCAGCGTGAACCACGGCCTGCTGTACGGCATACTGATTCACAACATTCCTGTGGCGCTGATACTCGTAGGCCTGATGACCGGACGCGGCTACAACCTCTGGCGTGTGCTGGGATGGCTGACGCTCTTCGGAGCCATGTCGCCCCTGGGGTCGCTCTTCAACCTGTACATCATACAGCCCAACGAGGAGACACAACGACTGATACTGGGCTTGGTGGTGGGCGTGTTGCTTCATGTCAGCAGCAGCATCCTCTTCGACCACAAGCAGCACGACAAACTGTGGCTCAACCTCGGGCTGTCGCTGGCGGCTTTCGCCCTGGCATTTTTTACCATACACTAAACGATTATGACGAATCAAGAGACTATAAAAGACCTTATCTCGCGCAAAGAGGCATTGAAGAAATTCCTCGATATCGAGAAGACCCAGGCATGGATTGCCGAAGAGGAGAAGAAGACCGAGGCCCCCGACTTCTGGAACGACCCCAAGGAGGCCCAGAAGGTGGTGAAGGGCATCAATGCCAAGAAAAGTTGGGTGACAGCCTACAAGAATGTCGAAGAGAGTTGCGGCGACCTCGAGGTGATGGGCGAGTTCTTCGAGAGCGGCGACGCCACCGAAGATGAGTTGCTGGCCCAGATAGCCACCACCCAGAAGAAGGTAGAGGAGTTAGAGTTCAAGAATATGCTGCGTTCCGACAGCGACCGTCTCGACGCGGTGCTGAGCATCAATGCCGGTGCCGGCGGCGTGGAAGCGCAGGACTGGGCCGAGATGCTCATGCGCATGTACATACGCTATGCAGAGACCCACGGCTACAAGGTGGTCATCAGCAACTCATTGGACGGCGACGGTGCAGGCATCAAGAGCTGCACCTTGCAGATCGAGGGCGACTTCGCCTACGGCTACCTGAAGAGCGAGACCGGCGTGCACCGTCTGGTGCGCGTCTCACCTTTCAACGCACAAGGCAAACGAATGACCAGCTTCACGTCGGTGAGCGTCACCCCTTTGGTCGATGACTCTATCGAGGTGGTGGTTGATATGTCGAAACTCAGCTGGGACACCTTCCGCAGCGGCGGTGCCGGCGGACAGAACGTGAACAAGGTGGAGAGCGGTGTGCGCCTGCGCTACCAGTACAAAGACCCCTACAACGGTGAGGAAGAGGAAATCCTTATCGAAAATACCGAAACCCGCGACCAGCCCAAAAACAAGGAGAACGCCATGCGACTGCTGCGTTCCCAGCTCTATGACCGTGAGTTGAAACACCGCATGGAGGAGAAAGACAAAATCAAGGCCAGCCAGAAGAAAATTGAATGGGGCAGCCAAATACGCTCCTATGTGATGGACGACCGCCGTGTGAAAGACCACCGCACCAACTACCAAACCTCCGACGTGGCCGGTGTCCTCGACGGCAAGCTCGACGAGTTCATCAAAGCCTACCTGATGGAGTTCGGTGCCGAAGGTTGAGCAAACATCCGATAGCAAATAGAAAGCGGGACCATTCAGTCCCGCTTTTTTTGTTGGATAAGGAAAAATATTTTGTCATATTGTGGAAATTGTGTACTTTTGCAGTCGATTTCAAAGGAAATCAATGAAGCGTTATGCTCCAACTGCTGATATGAACGTGAGAAATTCAATCGGAATGCAGAGGACGTGTAGCGGTTCGCGTGATTAGCGTGGACTGTTTCCATTTCTTTATTCCAAGGTATTTCTCACGACCTATATCAGAAGAAAGGGCATACGGTGCCACGCTTCATCTTATCATAAGCCTACCGCGGCACGGGTGGACAGAAACAAAAAAAACGCAAAAAGATGAAAATACAAAAACTATTGATGTTTTTTGCATCAGCAGCAATCTTACTAATAGGCTGCGAAAAAGAAAACACCACCATTGGCAGAAGCAATGAACCCTCACCGAACATTCCGTCGCAAATTACAGTAAAGGTCGGGCAAACTCATAATTTAGGCTCAACACAATCATGGACAACCAGCAGCGCTTTTGTCGCCACAGTGTCTGGCAATGGCATGGTCATGGGAAAGCATGTTGGAAAATGTATAGCCAGCTGTCCCTTTGGTAGTTGTAATGTAACTGTACTGGCAACAATCAACCTTTTCCGCGATCCTATCACTCAATGGGGGATGAGTAAGTCTGAAGTTATTGCCCACGAAGGAAACGACTACACAGAGACATCAAGCGGAAACCTTGCATATACAACTGGCAATAGTATTGCTCCAAATATTGGCTATCTATTCCAAAATGGCGGTCTTAATTCTGTATTGATACCCGTATTATCCAATTATAAAAACGAAGTAATAGACCATCTTTCTCAAAGATACAGATACATTGGAGTGGAAAACAATATATATTACTTCGCTGATGGTAATTCTTCAAGCGACGCGACAACAGCCGTACAGTTCAGCAGGTATAACAGCAGCTATTGGCAGATTCTCTACATGCGGTATTGATGGAAAAACCCTATTGTGGAATACGTAATGTGTTCCACAATAGGGTGTCTTTTTTGTCCAGATGAATTACTCGGCCACTTCGGCCATAGCCACGCTGCCACGATAGGCGGGGCAGGTGTGGTGGGTGCAACTGGCGGCAACCAGGGTGAGCACCACGACGGCGAGGAGGGTTAATGCTTTCTTTTTCATATTATAATCCAATTTTCTCGTTAACTATCTTCAGTATCTCGGCTTCCTGGCGGATGGCCTCGTCTTCGATGGCCTGGGCCTTTGCCAGGATGTCGGCCTTGAAGGCTTCGTCCTTGAGCGAGGAGGCGTTGATCTTGACGTTGAGGTGGGCACCCATGACGGCACTGCGTGCAGCGAGGGAGCCGACACCGCCGTCGGTGACGCTGTTGGGGTTGCCCCACTCGACCATCGCGCGGCAGACCTCGAAGGCTTCGAGGGAGCGCTGCATGGTACGGAAGGGCACCTCGGTGGCGAACTTGGTAGCTTCCTGGATGGCGGCGCTGCGGGCGGCCTTCTCCTCGTCAGTCTTCTTGGGGAGAGCAAAGGCATCCATAATCTTGTTAAAGGCTGCGGTGTCCTCATCGACGAGGTGCAGGAGTTCGTCCTTCAGGGCCTGACCTTTGACGGCCACATCGGAGAATTTCACCCATTCGTCGTCGTAAGCGGCTTTACCACCGGTGAGGTTGGCCACCATTGTGCCGAGGGAGGCTGCGAGGGCACCCATATAGGCGCTAACGGAACCGCCGCCGGGGGCGGGACTCTCGCTGGCGGTCTCGTCGCAGAATCCGCGGCAGGTGAGATCGACCAGTTTCTTCTTGCTGTGGTCCTCGATGAGGAACTCGATGACTTTCTCCTTGGGGTCGAAGGGCTTCAGGTCGTCGAGACCCATGCTCTTGATGGCGACCTTCATAATCTCGTCCTCGCTGACGCCGAGGGAGCGCTGCTGTTTGGCCAGATAGTACTTGCCGGCATCGATGAGCACGCTCTTGGGGATAAGACCCACGATTTCACATCCGGTGACGCGAAGACCGCGGTTCTGTGCGCAGCGGCACACCTCGTCAAAGCAGAGGTGTACGGGGGCCACCTTGATGGATGTGATGTTCATGGAGACATGAGCGATGCCGTAGTCCTCGATGTTCCATCCGATGGCCTTGGTGCCTTTGAGTGAGCCAGGAATCATGACGGTCTTGCC
>JAGCYV010000038.1 GCA_017960605.1 Bacteroidales bacterium
CGCGAGGAGATGACCAACTTCAAGAGCCCGATGATCGAGAAGGTGCGCGGCAAAGGCCTCCTCAACGCCATCATCATCAAACCCCACAACGGCAAAGAGGCTTGGGATGTCTGCTTGAAGATGCGCGACCTGGGCGTGCTGGCCAAGCCGACCCACCAGCACATCATCCGCTTCGCTCCTCCGCTGGTCATCACCGAGGAGCAGCTGCGTGCCGCTATGGAACTCATCAAGGAAGCTATTAAATCGTTTGAATAATGGAAGAGACTGAAAAAACAATGACCGAAATGCCGCGCAACAAGGAAATACGCCGTGCGGCACGTTATGCCCTGAAGGGCCATTGGACTCCTGCCGTGCTCACCACGCTGGTGTTTTCCCTTATCGTCGGTGCCGCCGGCTCCATCCCGCTGGCAGGCTTGCTGGTGATATGCCCGTTGGAGTTCGGCTTCATGCTCTGCTTCCTGCGCCTGGTGCGCGGCGAGGACTGCGATGAGATGGTGGGCGACCAGTTCAACGTCTTCAGTAAGTATGGCCGCGTGCTCGGCACCTCGTTGCTCTATACGCTGTATGTCATCCTCTGGAGCCTCCTGCTTGTCATCCCCGGCATCATCAAGAGCTACTCCTACGCGATGACGCCCTACGTGATGAATGACCGTCCCGACCTGGATGCCGACGACTGCATCCACGAGAGCCGCATGATGATGCGTGGCTACAAGTGGAAACTCTTCTGCATGGACCTGAGCTTCATCGGCTGGGCTATCCTCTGCATATTGACGCTGGGTATCGGATTCCTCTGGCTGCAGCCTTATATTGAGGCTTCGCATGCCAAGTTCTATGAGGAACTGAAGGCAAGAAGAACCCCTGAGGCCAAGTTGGACTAACAAAGTCTGATGGTAAAGGAAAGGGCTGACGCGATTGTGTCAGCCCTTTTTTATTTGACGAGGGTCCATGTCGTCTTTGTCTGGTTGCCGGTGCCGTCGGTGACGGTGCAGGTGAAGGTGTTCTTTCCTGCTTTCAGCTTGCCGCGGGTGTCGATGACGAGGGTGGCGGTCTTACCGTCGAACTCGGCCAGTATCCAGCTGCCGTTGAGGTAGCAATTGTAGGTCTCCACCCCGGCCAGATTGTCGCCAATCCTTATTTTTAGTGTGGTGGCTTTAAGCGGTTTCCCTTCGCTGAAATTGACGGGTCGGATGGAGGGCGCCGTAGTGTCGGCCATGAGGGTGAACTGTCCCCAGTCGCGCACCGAGGCGGTGTGGAGGTCTCCCTTGTGGGTGGTCTTGTAGGCGCTGACTTTTGTGCCGTTGCTCCAGGCGATAACCGTCTTGTTCCAGGGCACGCCGGGCAGTGAGCCGCGGATGCTCAGCGAGTAGGAGAGGTGTGGCGGTATGTCGTTGACGGCGGGGGTGATGCTTACGGCGCCGTTCTCCAGCTGCTTGCAGCACAGACGGTCGTCGGCGTATAAGGTGAAAGGTTTAAGTTGAAATGTGAAAGTGGAAAGTTGATAGTTGAAAGGCTGGTCGTATTTGACGGCGATGCCCTCGCTTTCCATTTTACGCTTTTCACTTCCTTCTTTGACGGTCACCGTCAGCGTGCGTTCTGCGAAGTTGCCGTTGATGTCATAGACTTTGATGCCGATGTGGTGGGTCGAACCCGGACGGAGGTGGAAGATACCGTCGCCCATGCGTACGGGAATCCATGGTCCTTCGGCTCCCGGAAGGGCACGGGTGAGCAGGTAGGCTTGGCGGCTGCGGGCGAAGAGGGGGTAGTCAATCAGCGCGTTTACCATACGGCTGCTGTCGGTGGGCAGCGCCTCGGAGGTGTAGAGGAACGCCAATGTGCCGTCGAGATAGACCTCCATGTGGTCCACTCCGTTCTTTGCTGTCGAGCCCTCGGCAGCATCGGTGGCATAGATGCCGAGATGGAAGGGACCGCTGACACTGAGCGTGTTGTCTTTGCCCACCTCGAACGGCTCCCCGTCCTCGGGATAGACCCGCACTCCGCGTATGACGGGATTGATATTGTCGGTGTAGGGCAGGCCGAAGAGCAGGGGATTGATGGTGGTGGAGTGGGTGTGCAGGTCGTTGGCGCCACCACGGCGTATTTCAAAATGCAGGTGCGGGCCGCCGCTTCCGCCGGTGTTGCCGCTATAGGCCACCAACTGCCCTTTCTTGACCGGCAACTCGTCGGGGGCAAAGAGTTTGTTGATGCTGTAACTTTGTCGTGCATACTGCTCCTTCAACACCGCCTTTCCGATGGCGTTGGCATAGCCGTTGAGGTGCATATAGACCGTGATGAAACCGTTGGGGTGCTTGATATAGAGTATCTTGCCTCCGCCCCAAGGCGATATGCTCACCTTGGCCACATAGCCGTCGGCGGCCGCATAGACCGGCTGATCCACAGCACCTCCGGTGCGCATGTCGAGGCCGGAATGGAAGTGCCCGGCACGGAACTCGGCGAAGGTGGCCGAGAGCCCGATGTCGAGATTCATCGGATTGCGGAAATAGCCTTGCGGCAGTTCCTGGGAATTGAGAGTTGAAAATTGAAAATTGAAAATTATGCTGGCGCAGACCAGCAGTATGGTGCGGTGTTTCATTGTGCTTGTGTGTTATAGAGTGCTATGCGGTTGATAATCGGGGGTGCAAGACCATTGAAATGCAGCTCCAGTTTGGCTGCGTGCCAGTGACCGGTGTCGCAACGGATGATGCGCTTGTAGCCCACGGTGGTGCCTTCTGCCACAGGACTGCCATCGGCAAAGATGGAGAAGTGACTGACTCGTTGTCCGAGAGGGATGTATTCTTGGATAACGATGAGGTCGAAATCTTCTGGATTGTCCAAATTGAGTGTAATTGCGGCGTTGTCTGACGTGGCTGCCCAGTAGGTGTGGTAGGCGGTGTCGAGGACATTCCTTGCGCTGTGGCCAAGGCGACTGCGGGCGCTCACCTGTGCCCCTTGTGTCAAGTCGTTGGAGAAGATGCGGTCGCGTTCGTGGCGGAAGGCCATCAGCACGGCGCTGTCCTCGGGTGAGATACGGCCGTTGGTGTCGGGCGGCACGTTGAGCAGCAGCAGGCCGTTGCGACCCACGGAGTTGTAGTATATCTCCATCAGTTCCTCCATCGTCTTGGGGTGCTCGTCCTTGTGCCAGAACCAGCCTGGCCGTATCGAGACATCGACCTCTGCAGGTATCCAACGGTCGCCGTCAATATCACCGCATCCGCCGTTCTCCGTCGTCCTCTTTCCGCTTTCCACTTTCAGTCTGCTCCAGTTGGTATCGTCGGCATGCCCCTCTTCGTTGCCCACCCAGCGGCAGCCTGGGCCTACGTCGCTGAAGAGGATGCACTGAGGGTTGATGTCCAGCACGGTGCCTTCGAACAGCGGCCAGTCGTACTCCTGCCGTCGTCCGTTGGGGCCCTCGCCGCAGGCACCGTCGAACCACTGCTCGAAGAAGGGGCCGTATTGTGTGTGAACCTCCTTCAAGGTGTTGGCAAATACGGTGTTGTATTCGGGTGTGCCGTAGGCGGGATGGTTGCGGTCCCAGGGGGAGATATAGACACCCATCTTGAGTGATGAGTTGTGGGCGTCGATGGCGGTGCGGAGTGCACGGAGGATATCGAGTGAGTCGGGAACCGTGTGGGTGCTGTAGGCGCTGGGCCACAGGCAGAAGCCGTCGTGGTGCTTGGCGGTGAGGATGATGCCGCCCATGCCGGCCTGCCGGGCCACATCGACCCACTGGCCGCAGTCCAAGGCCGTGGGAGCAAAGACCTCTTTATCCTCCTGTCCGCTGCCCCATTCGGCTCCCGTGAAAGTGTTGGGGCCGAAGTGGCAGAACATGTTGATTTCCATACGCTGCCAGGCCAACTGGGCCTCTGTCGGCACAGGCCCGTAGGGTTCCGGCGTCGTGCAGGCCGTCAGCATGAGCATCGCGAGGGTGATTATGAGGGCTTTCTTCATGGTATAGGGAGACTCTTTCGGGATGCAAAGATACAACTTTTTTACAAATTAGGGAGGCATCAACTCCGTATCAACTCCGTATCAACTCCGTCTCACCTCCGTTGAGAGACGGAGGTGAGACGGGAAAGGGGTGGAGGAGAGACGGCGGGGACAGGGTGTCGGAAGGGAACGACGAGGGCGGAGATGTGCGGTGCGCGCAGGGGTCAAAAACGCTGAAAAGTGGCCTCTGGAATGGGTTTTTGCGAGGTTGCAGCGGCTTGTTGTCGAAAAAATATGATGCTGGAAATCTGCTTGTTATGAATTATTTTTAAGAAAATATATTCTATTTCAAAAAAAAATCGTAATATTGCGTTTTGATAATTGGCCAATAATATGTCAAAAATACAGCTAAAAAAGGGACTGAAAGGGGTGCTGACAGGCGCTTTGCTGATGGTTTCGGCAGCCGCCGGGGCACAGGACATCGGCTTTTCGCAGTTCTATGCCAATCCACTCTATTTGAACCCCGGTTTTGCAGGTTCGGCGGTGGCTCCGCGCATCTCGCTGGCTTATCGTGCCCAGTGGCCCGGACTGGTGAGTGCGTTCACCACTGTTTCTGCCTCCTATGACCAGTATGTGAATGATTTGCACGGCGGTATCGGCGCCATTGTGATGACCGACCGTCAGGGCGACCACGGTATTCTCTCGACTTCGATGGTGGGGTTGATGTATGCGTTCCGTTTCCAGCTGACGCGTGACATCTTCGTCAGCGCGGGCTTGCAGGCCTCGTTGGTGAACAATTCGCTGAACTGGGACCTGAACAACTTGCGCTTCCCCGACCAGATCGACAATGAGTTGGGCTTCACCTACGGCACAGGTGCTCAGGAGCCTTCGAGCAAGAGCAATCTGAATCCTGACTTCAATGCGGGTGTGCTGGTGAGCGGCAATAAATGGTATGCCGGTTTCGCCGCTTCCCACCTGTTACAGCCCAACCAGGCGTTCTATTCGGAGGACCGTGTGCCAATGAAGTTCACCGTGCACGGCGGAGCTTTCCTCAATGTCGCCGAGGAGCAGCGCCGTCAGTCGTCCATCGGACTGGGCACGCCGGTCATCTCGCCCAACTTAGTCTATCAGTATCAGGGCGGTTTTCATTACTTCCATTACGGTCTCTACCTCGACTGGATGCCTTTCCTGGTGGGTGTGTGGTTCCGCAACGGTATTCAGAATGCCGACGCCTTCATCTTCCAGGTGGGTGTGCAGCAGGACTATTTCAAGGTGGGCTACAGCTACGACGTGACGGTGTCGAAACTGGCCAACAGCACTGCCGGTGCCCACGAGGTGACGGTGGGCTTCATGCTGCCGGTGCCGGAGCACAAGAAGAAGGTGAAAGCTATCCGCTGCCCGTCGTTCTAAACAGAAAAGTGAAACAAAAAACGCGAAGTTGCGTTGTATATAAATTAGGAATAACAAAAGAGAAAAACATATGAAGATTTTCCGATTCTCATTCATGATGCTGGCCGCCACGCTGCTTTTGGCTGCTTGCGGCAGCAATGACGGTGTCTCGTCCGCCACGGGTTGGAATTACAACGACCCTGACTGGGGCGGCTATGACGTGACGGGGGTCACCGAGCAAGGCACGGCTCCTGGGCTGGTGTTCATCGAAGGGGGCTCCTTCGTGATGGGCCATGTGGCCGAGGATGTCCGCTACAGTTGGAACAACAACCCGCACACCGTCACCGTGTCGTCGTTCTACATGGACGAGTGCGAGGTCAGCAACAAGAACTACTGCGAGTTCATCTATTGGATGCAGCGCGCCTATGGCGAAGAGTATCCCGAGAAGGTGGCCGCCATCATGCCCGACACGGCCGCTTGGCGCGACCGTCTGGCCTGGCGCGAGGGTTTTGTGGATTTCTATCTCCGCAGCCCCAACTACGCCGACTATCCTGTGGTGGGCGTCACCTGGGAGCAGGCTCAGGAGTTCTGCATCTGGCGTACCGACCGTGTGAACGAGATGGTGCTGGTGGATATGGGCATCATCGAGCTTGACCAGGAGAATCTGGGTACGAGCGCTTTCCAGACCGATGTCTATCTGGCTGGCCGCTATGAAGGCGAGAGCCGTATGGGCATGGAAGACCTCAATCCTGCCGCCGGCGGTGAGGACCGTCAGGTGCGCCGGGCCGACGGTATCCTGTTCCCGTACTACCGACTGCCGACAGAGGCCGAGTGGGAGTATGCCGCCCTGGGTCTGATTGGCAATACCTACGACGAGCGTGTCACCGAGCACAAGACCTATCCGTGGGCCGGTCAGAGCCTGCGTTCGGCCAACAAGAAATACTATGGTCAGTTCCTGGCCAACTTCAAGCGCACCCGCGGCGACGCCATGGGCGTGGCCGGCAACTTGAACGACGGTTGGGACTACACCTGCCCCGTGAAGTGGTACTTCCCCAACGACTATGGTCTGTACAACATGGCCGGCAACGTCAGCGAGTGGTGCATGGATGTCTATCGTAAGACCGTCAACCCCGTGGGTGGCGACGATATGGATCCCTACCGTGGTAACATCTATCGCACGCCCGAATTGGATGAGGACGGCGAGGTGTTTGTCGGCGACGACGGCAAGATGGTTTATAAGGACGAGGAGTTCCAATCCAACCGCCGCAACTACCGCCAAGCCAACAACGTGAACTATCTCGACGGCGACCGTGCCTCGAACCTCGACAACTGGCGTGACCAGGAGAACGAGGACGAAGACGAGTTCGGTGGCGGTGAGGAAGAAGGCGTCGAAGAGGAAGAAGAAGTCGAAGAGGACGGCATGAGCCCCGACGATGCCGAAACCAACCGCATGTACCGCCGCATCTCCGACGGCAAGGAGAACCCCACTTCGTCGCTGGTGAACAACAAGGTGCGTGTGGTGAAGGGCGGCAGCTGGAAAGACCGTGCCTACTACCTGCAAGCCGGCACCCGTCGCTTCTACGACCAGAACAAATCCACCTCGTGGATTGGATTCCGCTGCGCTATGGACCGTCTGGGTTCCCGTGTGAAGTAACAGCTTGACTTGAAAAGATTAGCAATCATAATTTTTCTTCTGAGCCTCGGCGTTGGCGTCGAGGCTCAGAAGTTGATAGAGTATAACTCCGGCATGGGTTCCCGTGATCCGGAGAATACCGATATCTGGATTCTCTACCGTGGAGTGACGGCCACCCACGAGGGGATGACCCTCAACGCCGACTCGGCGCACTACAACACGCATGAGAACAACTTCACGGCATTCCGTCACGTGGAAATCCAGCTCAGCGACACCTCCTTCATCTATGGCGACCGCCTTTTCTATGACGGTAACACGCGTGTGCTGGACATCTGGGCCGACACGGTGGTCTTCATCGATGGCGGGACAGTGCTCAAAGCCAACCACCTGACCTACGAACGCAACCGCTCTACGGCCTACTACACCCGATGGGGTCATGCCACCAGCGAAGACCGTACCCTCGACAGCCGTCAGGGTGAGTACAACTCGGTCCTGAAGCAATTCTATATTTACAATGATGTGGTGCTCACCGATTCGACCATGCGGCTGGTGACCGACACGTTGATTTACAATACAGTTACCACCGTGGCCCATTTCGAGAATGCCACGCATATCTACAGCGACTCTTCGACCATCTACAGTGAACTGGGCGACTACAACACGGACACCCGCTTTGCCGTTTCCTACAAGGCTTCGCATGTGGATAACCAAGGCCGCATGATTGACAGCGACACCCTTTACTATGACGAGGTGAAAGAGCATGGACAGGCGTTTGGCCATGTGATTATTGTCGATTCGGTGAACAATGTCACCTGTACGGGCCGCTATGGGGAGACCTCCCAGTCGGAGCGTTTCTCGTTTGTCACCGACAGCGCCCATGTGCTGTTTGTCGATAACGGCGACTCGCTTTTCCTGCATGCCGACACGGTGTATGTCACCAATGACAGCACCAACCACCTGCAGGCTGTGCGTGCCAACTACCATGTGAAGATGTTCCGTCGCGACGCCCAGGCCATGTGCGACTCGGCCTATTATTCTGCCCAGGATTCGATGATACTGCTCTATCAGGACCCCGTGCTGTGGTATGAGCACTACCAGTGTGTGGCTGACACCATCGAGCTGCATCACGACACCTCGGGAGTGAAGCGGGCTTATCTGCGCACCAACTGCTTCACCGTGCAGCAGGTTGACAAGGAACGCTTCAACCAGCTGAAAGGTCATCAAGGGGAGGTCTATTTCAAGGGAGGAGAACCCCAGTATGCCGATGTGATTGGCAATGCCCAGATGGTCTTCTATCTGACCGAGGAGGATTCGGTGGGCAATGTGGGGCTTATGGGTGTCAATACAGGGGTGGGTACCACCATACGGATTTATTTCGACACTTCGCGGGCTCCGTCCCGGGTGGTCACCTATGACAAGCCGGACATGCAGACCTATCCTGTCGATCAGCTTCCCGAGGAACTTCAGCGGCTGGCGGATTTCCGTTGGTTGTCGGCCCGAAGGCCGAGAAGCCCGGAAGATGTATTTGTGTGGTGACAAGACACAAATGCCATTTTGTCACCTCCGTTGGTGACAGGACATAAATGCCATTTTGTCACCTCCTTTGGTGACAAGTTGTCAGTCCCGACTGCCATTGGCAGTCTTTTTGCTATCTATTATTTAGTAATTAATAATTAAGACATGAGTAAGAAAGAAAATAAAACCACTGAGGCCGAAGAGCCCGTCAAACAGCAGGAAGTGCCGGAAAACGTAGAAGAACAAGAGGCTCCTGAGGAAACGAAGGAGTCGGCGGAAGAGACGGAAGCGGACAAGCTGCAGGAACTGGGCGAGAAACTGGCCACGCTGAATGACAAATACTTGCGGCTCTATTCCGAATATGAGAACTATCGCAAGCGCACCAACATGGAGAAGGCCGACCTGCTGCTCAACGGCAGCCGTGAGATGATGAAAGCCATCCTTCCCGTGGTGGATGACTTTGAGAGAGCGCTGGCGGCCACGGGCGATGACGAGGGCGTAAGGCTCATCTACAGCAAGCTGATGAAAATCCTTGGGCAGAAAGGCCTGAAAGCCATGGAAGTGAAAGGAGAGAAATTCGACGAGTCGTTGCACGAGGCCGTCACCCAGATACCAGCCGCCGCTCCCGAGCAGAAAGGTCAGGTCATCGATGTGGTGGAGAAAGGCTATTACCTCAACGACAAGGTGCTCCGCTACGCCAAGGTAGTGGTGGCCTGCTGAAAGTTAAGACTTAAGAGTTATGGCAACAAAGAGAGATTATTACGAAGTGCTCGGGGTAGGCAAGAACGCCACTCCCGACGAGCTGAAGAAAGCCTATCGCAAACTGGCATTGCAATACCATCCCGACCGCAACCCCGGCGACAAGGAAGCCGAGGAGAAATTCAAGGAGGCTGCCGAAGCCTACGATGTGCTCAGCAATCCTGACAAGAAGGCCCGCTACGACCAGTTCGGCCACGCCGGAGTCGATGGTGCCTACGGGCAGGGCGGCATGAACATGGACGACATCTTCTCCCAGTTCGGCAGCATCTTCGGCGACCTGTTCGGCGGCGGCTTCCGCACCGGCTTCACCGGCTTCGGCGGCGGTCCCAGCCGGCGTGTGCTGCGCGGGACCAACCTCCGCGTGCGGGTCAAACTCACCCTGGAAGAGATCGACCGCGGATGCGAGAAGAAGATCAAGGTCAGCAAGTTCGTCCCCTGCAAGACCTGTGGCGGCAGCGGTGCCCGCGACGGCAAAACCGAGACCTGCCCTCATTGTCACGGTACGGGTGTGGTCACCGAAACCAAGCGCACCATCCTCGGCATGATGCAGACCCAGAGCGCCTGCCCGCAATGCGGCGGCGAAGGACATGTCGTCAAGGACAAATGCCACGATTGTCACGGTGACGGCATCGTCAAGAGCGACGAGATTATCACCATCAACATACCCGCCGGCGTGCAGGACGGCATGCAGCTGGCCATGCAGGGCCAGGGAAACGCCGCTCCCCACGGAGGCATTGCCGGCGACCTTATTGTCCTCATCGAAGAGCAGGAACATGACCTCTTCGAGCGCCAGGATGCCAACCTCTACTACAACGCATTCATCACCTTCAGCGAAGCCGCACTGGGTGCCTCGGTCGAGATACCCACCCTCACCGGCAAGGTGAAAATCAAGGTCGAGCCCGGCACACCCTCGGGACGTGTGGTGCGTCTCCGCGGCAAGGGTCTTCCCGTGATGAACGGCTACGGACGCGGCGACCTGCTCGTCTGCCTCAACGTCTGGGTGCCCAAGAACCTCAACAAAGACGAGAAGAAAACCCTCGAGGAACTGCAGCATCACGACAACTTCAAACCCAATCCCACGAAGCAGGAAAGAGGATTCTTTGACAAGATGAAAGAAATGTTCAACTGATGACCGAGGCGTTCCTGCACTATATCTGGCAGCATCAGATGCTCGGCAAGGGGCTGGCCGCCACGGACGGGCAGCCTGTTGTCGTACATCGGGCCGGCGAGCCGAACCACGATGCCGGTCCCGATTTTCTCAATGCCAGGATCCGAATCGGTGAGGTTGAATGGGCGGGCAATGTGGAAGTCCATATCCACAACTCCGACTGGTCGGCTCACCGACACCATCAAGATCCGGCCTACAACAACGTAATCCTCCACGTGGTCTATGAGGAGGCTGCTCACTCCGGGCGAAAAAGCACAGGGAATCCGGTGGTGCTGCAAAACGGCAGAATCCCTCCCACATTGGAACTCAAACCGTTTCTCCACCCCTCGTTGGTAGCCAACTATGAAGCTTTGGCGGCCCCCTCTCCCGACAACGGCATCCCTTGCGCCGCCAGGGTGGGGGAGGTGCCCGAATTCATCCTCCATTCTTTCTTGGAGCGCCTGTCGATAGAACGCATAGAATCGAAAGCCGCCACCGTGCGCCGCCTGTTGGAAGAAAGTCACGGCGACTGGACTCAGACCTGCTACTGGCTGCTGGCCCGCTATTTTGGCGGAAAAGTCAACGCCCTCCCGTTCGAGCTGCTCGCCAAAGCTACCGACCTTAACGTTCTCTCGCGCTGGAATGACGAACCACTACGGCTGGAGGCGCTCCTGATGGGTCAGGCGGGCTTCTTGGACGGTTTATTTAATGAAGAATATCCCCGACGTTTGCAGGCCGACTATCTCCCGCTCCGTGCGGCCCTGGGAATAGAAGCCGTAAGCGGCAGCCTATGGAAATTCCACAGGATGCGTCCTTCCAGTTTCCCCACCGTCCGCATCAGCCAGTTTGCCCGCTTCCTCTCCAAAACTCCCCATCTCTTCTCCCAGTTGCTTTCGGTTACCGATGTGAAAGAACTGGAACGGATGTTCGACTGTGCGGCTTCACCTTATTGGGACAACCACTACCGGTTCGACCAGCCGGCAAATGACGACAAACCCAAGCGTCTGGGCAAGATGCAGGCCGACCTGCTCATTATCAATGCCTGGATACCCCTGCTTTTTGTCTATGGAGTGGAGCACAACCGGCAGCAATACAAGGACCAGGCTATCGGCCTGCTTGCACAGCTGCCTGCGGAGAAAAACGTTGTGATTCGTCGCTGGAATGCGGCGGGTGTCACTCCCCGCAACGCCGCCGAGAGCCAGGCGCTCCTGCAGCTCTCCGGAAACTATTGCAACCGCCGTCAATGCCTCGAATGCCGCATAGGCTTCCATCTGCTTGACCCTAAATAACCCTACCCTGTATGAAAGCATCCGAAATACAATCCGTCGTCCATCCCACCTCCTGCCGCCTGGCCAGTCCCGGGGCCGGCATCATGCATCTCCTCACCGACAGCCGCCGGCTGGACGTCCCCCGTGACACGCTCTTCTTTGCCATTCCCACGGCCCGCAACACAGGTGTCCGTTACATCGATTCGCTCTACCGGGCGGGCGTTCGCTCCTTCATCGTACCCTCCGGCACCGCGGTCGATTACCCCGACATCAACCTCTGGGAGGTCCCCGACGTCATCCGGGCCCTGCAGCTGCTGGCCGCCCATCGCCGCCGCCAGTTCGACATCCCCGTCATCGGCATCACCGGCAGCAACGGCAAAACCATCGTCAAAGACTGGCTCGTCCAGCTCCTCTCCCCCGACTACCACATCGTCTCCAGCCCAAAAAGCTACAACTCGCAGATCGGCGTCCCCCTCTCCGTCTGGCAGATGGGTGAGGAACACGACCTGGCCATCTTCGAGGCCGGCATCTCCCAACCGGGCGAGATGGAAGCCCTCCGGCAGGTCATCCAGCCCACCATGGGCGTGCTGACCAATATCGGACACGCCCACGATGAAAACTTCACTTCCCTCCAGCAGAAGCAGCAGGAGAAATGCCTCCTCTTCAGCACCTGCTCCACCGTCGTCTGCAACGAGCAGTACCCCCTGGCCCATGCCTGCCGCTGGGGGAGCGGCGAGGGGTGCGCCGTCCGCATCCATAACATCACCGTCCAGCCGGGAGGGTCGCTGTTAGAGCTGTCCATCAACGGGACCCCCGCCACCGTTACCATCCCCTTCACCGACCGCGCCTCGCAGCAGAACGCCCTCACCTGCATTACTCTCATGGCCTCCCTCGGCTATCCCCCCTCCGTCATCGCCCGGCGCTGCGCCACCCTGGCCCCCGTCGAGATGCGCCTCGAGATACTCCAGGCCGTCGGCAACTCCCTCCTCATCAACGACAGCTACTCCCTCGACCTCGCCTCCCTCGACCTCGCCCTCGACCAGCTCGTCCACCAGCACCGATACACCACCCGCACCCTCATCATCAGCGACATCCCCCAGACCGGCATCCCTCCCGAACAACTCTATCTCCGCCTGGCCGCCCTCCTGCGCCAGAAAGGCATCGGGCGCCTCTTCGCGGTGGGCCCCCAGCTCATGCTCCACCGGTCCCTCTTCTCCGGCCTCGACGCGCGGTTCTACCCCTCCACCGAAGACCTCCTCTCCGACCGCTCCGTCACCTTCCGAGACGAGGCCATCCTCCTCAAGGGCGCCCGCAGCTTCGGCTTCGAGCGCATCGCGCGCACCCTCAGGTACAACAGCCACGAGACCACCCTGGAAGTCAACCTCGACGCCCTCATCCACAACCTCAACCACTACCGCTCCCGCCTCCGCCCCGGCACCCGCCTCATGGCCATGGTCAAAGCCTCCTCCTACGGCGCCGGCACCGTCGAGGTCGCCTCCGCCCTCCAGTACCACCATGTCGATTACCTCACCGTCGCCTACGCCGACGAAGGAGTCACCCTCCGCCGCGGCGGCATCACCCTCCCCATCATGGTCATGAACCCCGAGCCCTCCGCCTTCGACGACATCATCCGCTACCGCCTCGAACCCGACATCTACTCCCTCCGCATCCTCAACCTCTTCGCCGGCTGCCTGGAAACCAACCCGCCGGCCGAGCCCTATCCCGTCCACATCGAATTCGACACCGGCATGCACCGCCTCGGATTCTCCGGCGACGACCTCCCCCTCCTCCTCGACCGCCTCCGCCAGCTCTCCCCCTTCGTCCGCGTCCAGAGCGTCTTCTCCCACCTCGCCTGCAGCGAAGACCCCTCCATGGACCACTTCACCCGCGCCCAGATCTCCCGCTTCCAGGCCTGGAGTGCCCACCTCCCCGGCATCAAGCACATCCTAAACTCTTCCGGCATCACCCGCTTCCCCGAGGCACAGCTCGACATGGTCCGACTCGGCATCGGCCTCTACGGCATCGCCCCCGAACCCGACGTCCAGCAACAACTCCGCCAGGTCAGCCGCCTCGTCACCCGCATCTCCCAGATCAAGGACATCCCCGCCGGCGACACCGTCGGCTACAACTGCCGCTGGCAGGCCACCCGCCCCTCACGCATCGCCATCCTCACCATCGGCTACGCCGACGGCCTCAACCGCCACCTCGGCAACGGCCGCGGCCGCGTCCTCGTCGGCTCCCACGAGGCACCCATCATAGGCTCCGTCTGCATGGACATGTGCTTCGCCGACGTCACCGGCATCCCCTGCTCCGAAGGCGACCGCGCCGTCTTCTTCGGCGACGGCGACCTCCTCCAGCGCAACGCCGCCGCCGCCGACACCATCCCCTACGAACTCCTCACCTCCGTCTCCCCCCGCGTCAAACGAGTATATTACCACGAAGAATAGTGAAACATTTTCCCTCACTTTCGCGTTATTATAATCCACGCTAAAGCTTTAACAAGAAACTGCCCATGAAATCTTTCGACGAGATAGGCGAGATGATCGCCAAAGGAATGAGCATCAGAGCCAATATTGTCCCTGTCATAGATGCCGACGACGAAGACATCCTCCTTCATGACGACAGCATCGAGAGCGAATTGCCCATCCTGCCGCTGATGGACCAGGTCCTCCTCCCCGGCGTCCTCATCCCCATCGCCGCCCGTCGCGAGAAAGCGCGCCGTCTTCTCGGCGACGTCGGCACCCCCAACCGCCACATCGCCGTCTTCCTCCAGCGGGGAACCAATGACGACCCCACCGAACACGACCTGGCCCCTGTCGGCGTCGTCGCCAAAGTGCTGAAGGTTTTCGATTTCAAGGAAGACACCACCGTCGCCATCCTCCAGGGCGTGGTCCGCTGCCATTCTTTGTTTGTACATAGCTACAATCCTTACATGCTCGGTTCCGTGACGCTGGCCCCCGAGGACGAGTCGGGGATGGACAGCCATGTTTTCCAGCGCAAGATGAAGCTCCTCCGCCGCGACTACAGCGAACTCATGCGCACCCGCCTCCAGGACGAGGAACTCTCCTCCATGCTCCGCGGCATCGGCAGCGACAAGATCTTCATCAACTTCGCCTGCACCCACATCGAGGCCGAGCCCGAGACCAAATACACCCTCCTGGCCGCCGCGAGCTATACCGAACGGCTCAAGCTCCTCCTCGAGCAGCTGGGCACCCTGAAAGGGCTGGACGAGCTGCGCCGCGAGATCGACAGCAAGACGCAGGAGGTGATGAACCGTCAGCAGCGCGAGTATTTCCTCCGCCACCAGATGGACGTCATCCAGGAAGAGCTGGGCTCCGGTGCCGCCAACCCCTGGGCCGAGGGCGACGTGGAGGCTTTGCGTGCCCGGGCCGAGAAGAAACAATGGCCCGGGGAAGTCTCCGATACATTCGACAAGGAACTCGCCAAACTCTCCCGCATCCAACCCATGTCGCCCGACTATGCGGTGCAGCAGACCTTCCTCGAGACGCTTCTCGACATCCCCTGGACCGAGACCGCCCGAGAGGACTACGACCTGGACAAGGCGCGCCGCATCCTCGACCGCGACCACTACGGGATCAAGAAAGTCAAGGAGCGGGTCATAGAGTACCTCGCCGTCCTCTCCCGTCGTTCCTCCCACCATATGCAGGCCCGGGCCCAGGTCCTCTGTCTCGTCGGCCCTCCGGGCACCGGCAAGACCTCCATCTGCCGCTCCGTCGCGGCGGCGCTGGGCCGACCCTGTCGCCGGGTGGCCCTCGGCGGACTCCACGACGAAGCCGAGATCCGCGGCCACCGGCGCACCTATGTGGGGGCCATGCCCGGCCGCATCATCCAGGAAATCATCAAGTCCAAGGTCTCCAATCCCGTCTTCGTCCTCGACGAGATAGACAAAGTGCAGACCAATACCTTCCACGGCGACCCCTCGTCGGCCCTCCTCGAGGTTCTCGACCCCGAGCAGAACTGCCGTTTCCACGACAACTTCGTCGGTCTGGACTACGACCTCTCGCGGGTGCTCTTCATCGCCACCGCCAACAGCCTCGCCGACATCCAGCCCGCCCTTCTCGACCGCATGGAAGTCATCGACTTCAGCGGCTATGTCATCGAGGAGAAGATAGAGATTGCCGCCCGGCACCTTCTGCCCCGCATCATGCGGGAGAATGTCGTTGACCGTCGCCGGCTGAAAGTGCCGCCCGAGACCGTCCGCCTGGTCGTCAACGACTACACCCGCGAGGCCGGCGTCCGCCAGCTGGAGAAGCAGCTCTCCAAGCTCATCCGTCACCGTGTGGTGATGGCCGAAAGCCATCAAAAGGCCGCCCCTCAGCTGCTGGCCCCCGAAGTGAAGGAGGTGCTCGGCCTCCCCATCCACAACAGCGAGCGGGCCCTCCGCCAGCCCCGCGAGGGAGTGGTGACGGGACTGGCCTGGACCCCCGTAGGAGGCGAGATCCTTTTCATCGAGTCCTCCCTCAGCCACGGCAAAGGCACCCTCACCATGACCGGCAACCTGGGCGATGTGATGAAAGAGTCGGCTACCCTGGCCTTCGAATACCTCAAAGCCCATGCCGGCAGCCTGGGGATATCCGAGGAAACCATCGAGAAGAGCAACATCCATATCCATGTCCCCGAGGGGGCGACGCCCAAAGACGGCCCCTCAGCCGGCATCACCATGTATGTCGCCATGGTGTCGGCCTTCACCCACCGCAGGGTCCTCCCCCATGTGGCGATGACCGGCGAGATCACCCTCCGCGGCGACGTGACCCCCGTCGGCGGAATCAAGGAAAAGATACTGGCCGCCAAGCGTGCCGGCATCACCGACCTCATCCTCTGCCGGGACAACCGCCGCGACATCGAGGACATCGAGCCCGACTACCTCGAGGGACTCTCATTCCATTATGTCGAAACCATGGACGAGGCGCTCCCCCTGGCATTGGAGGGCATGAAAGCCGCCAGAAAAGGGAAAGGAAAAACCAGTAAATGAAGCCGATGACAGACAGTACGATACTCCGGCGGCTTGTGCTGGCCGCCCTGATGCTCATCCCGCTGCCGGCGGCGATGCAGGCCCAGCCCTCCGCCTTCCGTGTGGTCCACCAAACCTCCGCCGCGCTGCCCGACAGTGCCGTCGGCACCTTCTTCCTCGACGGGAACCTCTACTGCTCCGCCTCCGGAGTCGTGTTGCTGGCCGAGCAGGAGGGCGGGCAGGTGCTGCGCTTTGTCCCCGACACCCTCCTGCTGCGCTATGACGAATCCCTCGACTACGCCGTGCGGCATCCAGTCTCCTACGACCTCTACTTCACCGCCCGCGACCGCAAGGGGCGTTCCTGCCTCTATGTCCGTCTCTTCGAGGAAGGGTCAAAGGCGAAGAGCCGGCGGGTCGATATCGACGGACTGGAAGTGTGCCACCCGGTCTTCTCCGCCGACGGACGCATCATGGTCTTCTCCTCCTCCGGACGGGAAGGGAAGCACGACAGCGACCTTTGGTATGTGCGTCAGAAGAAGGACGGCTGGGGCGATCCCCACCGGTTGGGATCCAGGGTGAATACAAACCAGGACGAGTGCGAGCCTGTCGTCAGCGGCAACAACCTCTTCTTTGTATCCCGTGGACATTCCGACGACGGTCTCACGCACCTCTATGTCACTCCTCTGCTCTCGCCCCGTCTCACGGGCGACACAGTCGGGATGCCCCGTCTCGGAGCCGGTCCCGTGCTCAGGATGCCTGCGCCTTTCAATGGAAGAGAAGCCACCTCCTCGTTCACCCTCGACACCGCGAAATCTATCGCCTACTGGCTATGCAACGACGGTACCCGTCGTGCGGCCCACCCGCTCTATTCCTTCTCCGGCGACCTCCGTGCCTGCTTCCTCTGGGGCTATGTGCGCGATGCTTCGGGGTCTCCGCTCTCCGGTGCCGAAGTCTCCGTGTTGCGAGGCGCTGCCGTCGCTTGTGCCGCTAAGACGGACAACATGGGCTTCTATGGCCTTTATCTGCCTCTCTCCGAGGACTTCAATGTGGTCTTCCGCCACCATGGCTACTTCTCCGACACCCTTTCCCTGCCCGCAGGGCAATCGACGGGGAATGCCTTGGTCTCCGAACTCCAGCGCGACGTCACTCTCGGCAGCCTCCCGCTCCACACGCCGTTCTACTATCTCGACCTCTTCGGTCCCGGAGCCGCCACATCGCTCAGCCGGCATGGTGTCGCCATGCTCGAGCCGCTGGTCCGTTTCCTTCGCGACAATCCCGCTTGTGGCGTTACTTTGTTGCTCAGCAACGACCTCACCGCTGACGCCACCTTCAACGCATTGCTGACCACCCAGCGGCTCTCCTCCCTTCGCGACCATCTCTCGTCGCTGGTTCCTGCTTCCGTGAAAGTCACCTATCTCAATGTCTGTGAGGGCGGTAATGGATGCAATACCGCCTCGGGAGTCTCCCGTCTGACAATTGTACTCGAGTAAAAAAAAGATGGCACCATCAGTTGCCATCTTTAAAAAAAATTGTCGGGGTGAAAAGACTCGAACTTTCGACCCCTTGCACCCCATGCAAGTGCGCTAGCCAACTGCGCCACACCCCGAACAATTAAGCCTGATTGCGAACTTGTCATTCCCTCTCTCAGGCGATTTCCTTTCTCTGAAATCGGCTGCAAAAGTACTCACTTTTTCCGAACTGGCCAAATTTTTTTTCAATAAAATCTTCCGATATCGCTTTCGTCTTTGAATGACAGGTGGTTATATCGGAACAAAACACTAAACACTGCACGTTGAACACTGAACAGGAACTGTTCGTTCGCCACTAAACATTGCCATATTCCATTAAATTCGTATATTTGCATCAGGACTGAAAACCAATCATCGAACACTAACCACTGAACAGGAGATAGTTATGGCAAAATCGAAATCCTTTTTTTTCTGCCGTGAGTGCGGCTATCAAAGCAGCTCGTGGCTCGGACGCTGCCCCGAGTGCGGCAAGTTCGGCACCTTCGACGAGGAGGTCGTCAAAACTGTATCCTCTCAGTCTCATAGCCACTCGGCCACTCAGCCTCTCTCTGCCCCCGTGCTTCTCCGGGAGGTCAGTTACGGGCAGTCGCCGCGTGTCAGCACCTGCTGTGCCGAGTTCGACCGCGTGCTCGGTGGCGGCATCGTCCCCGGCAGCCTCCTCCTCCTCGGCGGCGACCCCGGCATCGGCAAAAGCACGCTCCTCCTCCAGACCGCACTCGCCATGCAGGGTGCCCGCATTCTCTATGTCAGCGGCGAGGAGAGCGAACAGCAGATCAAGATGCGTGCCGACCGATTAGGCGGCCGACCCACCAACGACCTCTACCTTCTCTCCGAGACCGACGTGCAACGCATTCTCCAACAGGTCGATGCACTCCGGCCCGACCTGCTCATCGTCGATTCCATCCAGACTGTTACCACCGACGACATCCCGTCGCCCGCAGGCAGCGTGGCCCAGATACGCCAGTGCACCACCCATTTCCAGCAGCTTGCCAAAACCTCGGGCATCCCTGTCCTCCTCATCGGCCACATCACCAAGGACGGCACTCTCGCCGGCCCCAAGGTGATGGAGCATATCGTCGATGCCGTCCTCCAGTTCGAGGGCGACCGTCAGCACGGTTTCCGCATCCTCCGTGCTCTCAAGAACCGCTTCGGCTCCACCTCCGAGATTGGCATCTTCGAGATGAGGGCCGACGGCCTGCACCAGGTGGAGAATCCCTCGGCTACCCTCCTCTCGCAGCGTGATGAGACCCTCAGCGGCACCGCCGTGTGTGCCACCCTCGAGGGAGCGAGGCCTATCTTCATCGAGGTGCAGAGTCTTGTCAGCAGCGCCGTCTATGGCACCCCGCAGCGCAACGCCTCGGGCTTCGACCTGCGCCGGCTCAACCTGCTCCTTGCCGTATTCGAGAAACGCTGCGGATTCAAGCTCGGTGCCAAAGATGTCTTCCTCAATATCGCTGGTGGCATCCGTGTCTCCGACCCTGCCATCGACCTCGCTGTCGCCGCCGCCGTTCTCTCTTCCAACGTCGATATCCCTGTGCCGTCTGGCACCTGCCTGGCCGCCGAGATAGGACTCAGCGGGGAAGTGAGACCCGTGGCGCGTGTTGAGCAGCGCATCGCCGAAGCCGCCCGGCTGGGTTTCAAGCGCATCATCATCTCCAAGTACAACGCCCGCAGTCTCGACCTCCGCCGCTACAAGATCGAGGTGCTGCCCGTCAGCCTCGTGGAGGAGGCAGTCCGAGCCCTGTTTGCCTGATTCTGGTTACGTAACCAACTGATACTAAGCCCTGAGTCCCTTATGACCTAGTATTGACCTAGTATTGACCTAGTAATGACTATATAGAATCTACTATGTCAGAAGGGGGTGAGAAGGGAGGCAATGGGTATCCGTTGGAGAATCAAAGGCTTGGGGCAAAATATTTTTTGCCAGTTTCAAAAAAAAACGTATCTTTGCAGTCGAAAATCAACAAAATCATGGTATGAAGAAAGTTGTATTTTTCCTTGCTCTGACACTGTTCTCTGCCTTGTCCGTGACGGCTCAGACGAAATACACGTCGGCGGTGATGACCAACAATCATGTCATTCCTCACCCCGACAAAACGCCGTTTGATACATGGGCTGACAACTATTATGTCGCCTTTGGAAGAGATGCGACCTCGCCATACAACCCTGTTTTTTATTTGGTTGATATTAGTGGATATAATACATTTCTTCCTCTTACACCGATACCGGCACCCTCATTTGTCAGCCGTTCGGTCTC
>JAGCYV010000039.1 GCA_017960605.1 Bacteroidales bacterium
ACGACGGCGGCCTCGACCACGTTGAGGGCGCTGTCGAGCTCACCCTGGTAGTCGGCGAAGCCGGGCACATCGAGGATGTTCACCTTCTTGCCACCGAACTCGGTGTACATGAGGGTGTTTTCCACGGAGTAGCCGCGGTCGTGCTCGATGTCGCGATAGTCGCTGATGGTGTTCTTGCTGTCCACGCTGCCACGACGGTTGATGAGGCCGCCGCAGAAGGCCATAGCCTCAGCCATGGAAGTCTTGCCCGATTTGGCGCCGCCCACGAGGGCGATGTTACGGATGTCCTGAGTCTGATAAATTTTCATTGTTGTTATTATTTTTATTTTTATCTTCTTGTTTATCTTCTTGTATTATAGCGTCATAAGCACACCCACCACGATATGTGGCGGTGTGATATGAGGGTGCAAAGATACAAAGAAAATTGAAAATTGAAAGTTGAAAATTGAAAAAATATACTTAAAAAGTGAAAAGCGAGGCGAAAAAGGAGACAGTAGATAAGGAGATATGGAGATAAGACAATCGTACTATTAGACGACAACTAAACTGTGAATAGTGAATAGTGAATTGTGCGAGTTTTTCGCTGGATTAAATTTGATTCAGCGGTGCTCAAGGCCGTGACCAAAGGTCAGGCAGGAAAATTGAAAAATTGAGAAAAAAAAGTTGGAGAAATCAGTCTTTGAGTATCACGGAGGTGTCGCCATCAACTTCGCCTTCGTCGCCGCCGCCATAGACGCTACCCTTCACTTGGGTTGCGCCTTGGAGGGTGACGGTGATGTTGCCGCCAGTCACGGCACTCGACTCGCCTCCACCGAAGACGCTCCCCGCCACCTCGGTGGTGCCTTTGATGGTGAGGGTGACATCTCCTGTCACGGTGCCGAGGCCGGTAAGTGTCTCAGTAGTGTAAACATACCAGTTGCCGCTACCGACGGGATACTCGAAGGTCTTGTTGGCGTTAGAAGTGGTGGGTGCTGGCGAGATGCTCCATTCTGTAGGAACTTCATGTATCCATTGGTAGTAGATGGTATCGCCGGTAGCATGATCGTTGTCAGTTCCAGGATTGTCAATATCCGATGTATATTTGTTATAATCCAGCGATCCATCATGGATGAAGCCAGCAATGTCGCGGTAGGTATAATTAACAGAACTCTTGTCGTGGACAGGAAACGAAGGAATGCTTGCTGAGAAACCGGCACCATAGACGGAGCCGTTGACTACGGTATGTCCTTGTAGTGTAGATGTCACGTCGCCACCCACAGCGCCGAGGTTGCCACCGCCGTAGAAGTTACCCTTGAAAGTGCAATCGGTAATGATGTTAGTGACTGGTGCTACAGTGGTCTTGGAGAAAGAAGCATAATGATAGTAGGTACGAGGGACAGTTGTAGTTACGCCTGTTGGTATTGGCAACAACTCAAATTCAAACTCTGCCTGATATCCCTTACCGCTTTCATAAGAAAATGGAGTGAAGCTGTTGAATTTTCCCTTATCATTAGCATCCCATACGCTATGGTCTGTTTGTGACGGGGCCGCAATTTGCCATCCATCATATTTGTTCTCACGCAGCATATTGGTCCCTCCGTTGCCTCCCCCAAAATACTGGCCGAAGACGGTATTGGTTGCTGTGGTGGTAATGCTCTTGGTGCTACTCATATCGCCCAACTTGGGGCCACCACAATATTTGCGTACAATACTGCTATCGATAGTAACACTGATATTGCCTGTAACAGGACGGGTGGCATTGATGCCGCCACCGTAGAATTCGTTGATTCGCGAGTGGTTGATTTTGAAGGTGACATCGCCACCGTTGGTTTCATCTTTGGCGCCCACGCTCTCCATACCGGCACCTGCCACCGTGCCAAACCAACCGCCATCAAGGTAGGCGTGCGGGTTGTCGGTCATATTGTAAAAGTCGGCACGGAACATGCCACTAAGATAAAACTCGGGGAACTCGCCGCCTATGGCATTGACAGCACAGTGGCGGGTTGCTGATCGCGTATTGACATGGGTGCCGGGAGTGAAGGCTTTCATGTAGAGTTTGCCTCCCATCAGGAAATAGGATGTCCTATCAGCTCTTGCTGTAGCAGTGGCATTTGCTCCAGCTTGGGTAAAGGTATGAGTAGAGACAATCTGTGTAAACTCGCCTCCGTTGAGAATCATCGGGGCTTCATGTTTAGTATATTTGGCATCACCTGTCCTTATTTCATATTCGAACTGTGTTACATACATATACGAGGTCTCTGTCACCTCGTAATGTCCCTGCGGACAGATGTTGCGAACACCCCAATAGTTGAGACCGGAGCGGATGGCCATCGTAATGTCTGGCACCATCAGGAAATCGAAGCGTATGGGCTGAAAATTAGGACGGCTAATATTATTCATGCCAGCTTGAAAGCAGAAGTCAGGCTCATTGTCAAAGTCGAAGTCTGCACTCATCATGGTAAAGGGTTTAGCATTAGTTTCATATGTGTTACCAGCAAGAAGAAGGTAACTATGACAACTATAGTCTTGGTAATTACCCACGAGGACGATGGCCTGGTCATAGACCGTATTACCAGGTGATTGAGCATCACTAATTTTTTTCAATGCACCAACGGCATTCTGCAGAGAGGTCTGTACCTCAGGATTAGTATTTATTCCGCCCACTTTTTCCGGCAGCTTGCCTGAAATATAGAACTCACTTGTGCCATTATTCATTTTGTCAAGGCGGCGACTACTGTTGCACAGATAGACGGCATTGCCCCAGTAGGCCTCGATGGTGATGGATGTAACCCCATTGGGCACATAGTAATAGCCGCCTTGGGCAAAGACGCGGCCACTCACGTCATAGAGGTCCTTTTTAGTGGAAGTGCGGTCGGCAAAGTTGTATCCGCTTTCCCAATTGGTGGAGAAATCTGGTCCTGTACCTGTTGTGCTTCCATTGACTTTGGTTATTTTCCAGCCCGTCACCACCTTGTCGGTATAATTGTTAGCGTATTTCGCCTCCCATGTGGCGCCGCTGGGATCGCCGAATATTTCGTTATAGTAGGGCAGCTGTATCTTGTAATAACAGTAGTCGTTGTCCAACGTATCCATATCGGTGATGGTGATGTTTTTTACAACATCCGCAGCACTACTGTTGTTTGAGCCACCTTTGATGGTGACGCTCAGTGTTCCATAACTCTTGCCCTCCCAGGGATTGGCGCTGCTGCGGAGCTCATTGCTCTTGGTCTTGGGATTCCACACATAATGAGTGTCCATATCGAAGGTGGAGTAGTATTTTCCCCATTTTTTCAATATGGGATAGGGGGCAATGGTACGGTCGAGCACCCACTTGGCGATGCCTACAGTTTCGACATTTCCATCCGTCGGGCATGTATTATAGGTCCCACCGACCCACCAAGTACAGAGGCGGCGATTACTGTTGAGAATGTTACGGTAAACCTCAAAGCGTGTCAGGTATTTTCTTGCAACAGGCCAAGAATAATTGTAGTCCGAGATGGCGGTGTAGTTGTCGTCAAAAGAAGCCTCTTCTTCACAATAGTAGTTGTAGTTGTTAACCTTGTCGGTTGCATTATTGACTATAGCAGTACCACCATAGACAGGCCGTTTTGTGTCACCTGCGGTGATGTCGCCATAGAACATGCAGTTGACAACCATTGTCTTGACGTTGTTATCGAAGTTGGTCTGACTGTTGCCCTGCGTGGTGGCGGTGGTATTGTGTCCCACTAAGCCGCCGGCGTTTCCGCTGGCGCCAGCTGAAACATTGGCGTAGGAGAAGCAGTTGATGACACGGGCATAGCCGTCGAGGTAGCCCACCAAGCTGCCGCAATGGTTGTCGGTGCTGGCGACGGTGGAGCGGCCTGTGGTGGCATGTTCGTTGGTGGTGGGCAAGATGCCGCAGTTGTAGATGCGAGTAGTGCCATCGGCGGTGCATGCGATGGCGCCGACATAGCCCGCCTGGCTGATGGCAACATTCTTCAGCGTGATGTTGCTGATGGTGGCTCCAGTGGCGGTGGTGAACAGGGGCTTGTCGAGGCCGCTGATGACAGGAAACGTGCCGTCGCCCTTAGCCTGGGCGGTCAGTGTGCCGGTGAAGGAGGCTAATGTTGTGGTATATCCCCCATTGGATGCATCGATGTCGGCCGTGATGACATAGTCCCCATTGGCTGTCATGTTATTTAGGTCTGCCAAATTGGTAATCGTCGTCTGCCCCCACACCACCTCCGGCAGCAGCATTACCGCCGCCAAGAGAACGCCCCGCCCCAAACACCGCCAAGTATTTTTCCCATTGTTTTGGTGTTTGTATCCAAATCTTGTGTTGTTTTTATTTCGTTTCAGTTCTATCCTTTGTATGCTTTTTTTCATGCTACAAACTCCTTTCTTGACACGACAGGAGGATAATAATCCACTAATACCGTATATGTTGCGTGTCAATAGCGTGGCAGTTTCGTTCTTTTTCAAAAGTACAAAAATACAAATAAATTTGAAACTGCGAGAGAAAATGTTGGGGAAAATCAGTCTTTGATAATTACCGAGGTGTTGCCTGTGACAGGACCTTTGTTGCCGCCGCCGAAGACGTCGCCCAAAACATGGGTGTTGCCCATGAGGGTTACTGTGGCATTATTATCTACGGAGCTCTCCTCGCCACCGCCGAAGACGCTGCCGGTGCCGGCTTTGAGAGTCTGTGATCCTGGGGCGCCTTCAAGGGTGCCTACCACGGTGTTGCCCTTGAGGGTAAGTTCGACTATATGGACGGAACCTAGGGTGGTCAAATCAACGGTCGTATGGACATAGTTCGTATCATTGCTCACACTAATGCCGGTGCTATTGTTGCTGAGCGAATTGACATGTTTCCAATGGAACTCAGTGGTTCCGGAAAACACTCCGGGCTCAAACATGCCCGATGCGCTGTTGTAATTGGGCGCTGTCGTGAAGCCGGACTCCCTTACTTCAATAGAGGGCCGCGAGGCCGAATAGCCGGCGCCATAGACGTTGCCTTTCACCGTGCAGCTGTCGAGGACGGAGGTGACGGTGCCGACGACCTTTCCGAGGCTGCCGCCGCCATAGAAGTTGCCGCCGATGGTGCATTTCTTCAGGTTGGACACGACGTCGTTGCACTGGGCCAGGGAGAAGGAGGCGAACTTGACGAAGAACCGGCCGCCCGTCTGACCAGTACTCCACACGAAGAACTCATAGTCGAAGTCGGTGGCCACACCAATGCCTTTCTTACCATAGGAGGCCGTAGGGGCGGACGTAGTTGTACCATCGAAATATTTGCCCCGGTCGGCGATGAACGTGTTGGCCCATCCGGTCCAATCTGTGGCCACAAGGTCATAGTACTTCTTCCTGGAATAGGCGGTACCTCCATAGCCGGCGCCGAAATAGGTGCCGAAGACACATCCTTCGGCATGGGTGGTGACTGTTTTTGCCAACTCCATATCGCCGAATTTGGGACCGCCGCAATAGGTTGTCACGTGACTATTGAAAATATCGACGGTGATATCTCCCTTGATATTCTTGCCTGTGGCTCCATTAATGCCGCCGCCGAAGAAGTTGTCGATATCGGCGTTGTATATCTGCCAGCGCACATCGCCGTTGATGGCTTCCTGGCCGGCGCCCGCCGCCTCATGGAAATAGCCGCCGCTGATATAGCACTCGGCATTGTCTGTTTTTACCGCAGCATCTTGATTGTAGGTGCCTGTAAGATAGAAACCCACATACTCGCCGCCTGTGACCGATACCGGCGGATGGGGCGTCGATTCGCTACCGTCGCTATGGGTGCCCACATTGAATTCCTTGAACCACACATTGCCGCCCAGGTGCATATAGATGGTTTTTCCACTGACCGCTAACTTATTTGTTGACACGATCTGGTCAAAGACACCCCCCTGGAGGATCAGCGGGCCGTTTGACCTGCTGGCATTATCCACCGGATCCTCGTATTCCAGCTGGCTGAAGTATAGCACAGCGCTATTCGTAATCTCAAACCAGGCTCTCGGGTGGAGAATAGCGATATTGCAAATGAGTTCAGCACCATGGGGTTTCTGGGCCTGAGCGGTTCCCGGCATATTCAGGAAGTCGAAACGAATCGGGCATATGCCTTTTTTCCCTGAATGATGGTAAACCAGGCTGTAGTCGGGTTCATGGTCGCCATCCTCATCCACCGACATCAGGGTAAACGGTTTGGCTCCGTTTGACGGTACAGCGCTTACATGGAGGTTGCCCACCAGCACGATGGCGTTGTCATAAACCGTTGTGCCCGTAAGCGTATTAAGGAGGGTGTTGTTTATAGCGGTATAAATAGTTTGGGAGTTGTACTTTGCGCCACTACCCACCTGTGTGCCTGGCTGTGTGACGTTCTGTTTGCCGGAGTAGTCGTTCTTGTAAACCACGTCGTAGTTGGCATCGGCGATGTAGGCGGCCTGACCCCAATAGGGTTCGATGGTGATGCTGGACACGCCGTAGGGCACATCGAAGTAGGCCCCCTGCGAGAAGACGCGGCCGCTGACGGTGTAGAGGTCTTTGTTGGAGCTGCGACGGTCGGCAAAGTTATAGTTGGGATAGTCAAAATATAATGAATCACTACCCTCACCAGAATAGTTTTTGTTGTAGTTATAATTGTCTGAAGTGTAGGGGTCGTCATCGACGGCGGTGATGTCTGTAATCTTCCAACCGGTCACGACGCGGTTGCCTGTGTAGTTCTTGGTGCCCACGTCGTTATAGTAGGGCAGCTGCACCTTGTCGTAGTTGTAGTTGAAGCGGTCGAAGTCCTTGTCGGTTCGTTGCAGGGTGAGGCTGGTGGTGGTGATGCTGGCGCCTTCGGGCCACGTCTGGCCGCCTTCACTCTTGGATGTGGCAATTGTTACGGAGAGCGTCTTGCCCAGCTTGCCGCCATGATTGCGTCCCACGGATGCGCTGTCGGGAGCATGGTCAAAGTCGGGATTGATGATGGAAGGATAGTAGCCTTGGGCTTTCAGTACGGGGTAGGGCTTGGGGTCGGCAATGGTGCGGTCGGCCGTTTCCAATACCCATTTGGACATCTCATTGGCATTGTTGACAGAGCCTGTGGCGTAGAAAGCCGCCAGCTTCTTGTTGCTGTTGAGCAGCAGGCGGTAGAACTCGAAACGGTTCAGGTATTTCTCCTCGACGGCCAATGCGCAGTTGTACTTGCCTGCGGTAATGGCTGCGGTCGTGAGTTCAGAATAAGCATAGTAATTGAAGTTATTCAAGCCGCCTTGCTGATTGTCGATGATCTCACCGCCATAGACGGGCGAGACGTTGGTGCCGCCGGTGATGTCGCCATAGAACATGCAGTTCATCACCATGGTGCGGATGTTGGCGGCAGTAGAGGCAAAACTGTTATGGCCCACAATGCCTCCGACGTCGCTTCCTCCTTCGACAGTGGCATAACTATAGCAGTTGACGACGCGGGCGTAGCAACTGTCGTCATTTGAATTTCCCAACTGTCCCACGATACCGCCCACATAGCCGCTACCGATGACGCTGCCGGACAATATGCCACAGTTATAGATGCTGGCCACCTTACTTGAGATTCCGGTAACAACATTGGCGATGGCGCCGACATTTGTCCCACTGCTGATGCCGACAGTGTCGAGGATGAGATTCTTCACGGTGCCTCCATTGACGCTGTCGAACAACGCATGACTGAGGTGGCTGATCGTGTGGCCATCCCCGTCAAAAGTACCCGTGAATGCTGTGGTGACGGCAGCGATGCCGCTGGCGGAGAGATCCGCCCTCAACTTGTAGCAATCGGCAGCTGTAGTGCCGTTGTTGACATTCTCCACAAAATTGGCAAGGTCGGAAACGCTATATATCAGGTAAGGGTCACCAGGCGTTCCTTCGCCATTTTTGAGCACCATAGAAGCGGTCTCCGACTGCGTGTAGTTGCTACGTCTGGCCACTGCGTTCACCGTCATGGGCAGCTGGGCAGGGGTAAAGGAAACGGGCGATCCTGAATATGTCTGTTCGGAGCCGCCATTTAAGGTGTAATAAATGATGGCATCCGCCGGATAGCTGCACGACAGGGTAAATGTCAGGTCATCTCTTGTGATGACGGGCGTGTTGCATTGCAGCACCACCAAACCGATGCCCACGGCGGAGGTAATCATATCCTCTTTGACAGCGATGGCCTTGATGGTGACATTGCTTACATTCTCCGTGAGAGGGCCGGTGTATCCGGAGCTCGAGGTCGTGGGGGTGCTGCCGTCGGTGGTGTAGTAGATGGTGGCGCCGGGTGTGTCCGTCGTGATTGATATGGCGTTGCTGCCGTTGTTCTGGATAGTGGGTGTGGCCACCTGGGAGATGGCTTTTTCAGCCACAGCGGAGGTGACAAAAACAGCATGGGTAGCGATGGCCTTCACCGTAGCGGGGCTGGTGACGGAGAACGAACTGCTATATTCTGTGCTCGAAGTGGTAGGCGTGCTTCCGTCGGTAGTATAGTAGATGGTGCTGTTCGGAGTGGCACAAGTGATGGTGGCCTTCGAGGTAGCGTTGTCGTAAGTGATGACCGGTGTGGCACATGGTACAGGCTCGCGTACCTCGGAAGCCACCTCGGTGAGCACCATACCGTAGCGTACCACCACAGCCTTGATGGTAACGGAGGCCGTTATGGAGATTGGCCCGCTATATACTGTGCCAGTGGATGCCGTCGGTGTGGTCGAGCCATCGGTGGTATAGCGTAACTCGTAGCCCGAAGGCAGGCTATTGGCGTCCTCAATGGTTACTTCGTTATTCGCATCCACCGCGCTGATAGTAGGAGCGTCAAGTAAGGTTGCCTCCTTTTGCCAATCAGAGCCATTTCCAACCGCAGACCAAAGACCAACAAGACCTCGGAAATAATCAGCAGGGCTATCGGCAGTAGCGTCGTTAGAATAGTAAAAATTATAGTTAGCATTTGCTGCATTTAAGAATCTATTTCCAGAAGTAATACTCTTAGGCCGGAAGTTGTAATGATCTGCATTGATAGTAATGGCGAACTTGGCATTCTCACCCGGGCTGTCTGTTGCCAGCAGGTGCACTGACTTACGATTGTTTTTCCCCGCGTATGGCGGCTCATACACCACATATTTTCCTGTGGCGGGGTGAATGAGATAGTAGTAGTCCGTTCCGGAGTCAGTGCTGGCAAATTTCACAATCCACACAGAGTTGTGTGGACGGTTCGTAACACCCGAGGGAACTGTGGCAGTATCCTTCTTGGTTCTATAGGTAGTTAAGTAAGGCTTTTCGGAATCTCCGTCAGCCGTACTATAATCGCTGGAGAACCATGCATCGCGGTTATCGGTTTGTTGAGGGTTGTCCGCCGGAACAAGATAGAAATAATTTTCAGGATTATCTATGTTTGCTATTTGGGGGTCTCCTTCTTTATCTTTTCCGCTACCGCAGTTGACGAAATAAAATATTCCCGAATAATCCGTACCTGTCTGCGCCCACACATTGCCGCTGTTCGATCCAAACAGCAGCAGCAGGGCAACCATCGGAAGGGTTCTCCGAAGAATATTCATTATACCGTGCATCGTCGTCTCGCGAGGGTAAAGTTCTATTTTATACTATATTTCATCATAAAAAGCGTCTTTTTACGACCTTAATCCAAACTGCAAATATACAAAAAAGGCAAAATATAGAGAAATTTTTTCTCTCCTAAAAGAGTTTCTCCCCATCGCGTGTGCGAGTTTTTTCCGTGCGAATCAGTTTTTTTATGTAAATTTGCGGTTTGATAGCTATGAAGATTATACGCGCTATACTATTCACGCTCAACCTGATACTTGCCATCGGGCTGGTACTGACCACAGTGGCGGGAGCGGTGAAGCCGTCGCAGATGCTGCTGCCGAGCCTGCTGGCCTACGGCTACCTGCCGATGCTGGCGGCCAATGTGTTGATGGTGCTGCTGTGGCTGCTGATGAAGCGGTGGGAAGCCCTGCTGTCGGTGGCGGTGATAGCGCTGAGGTGGAGCATGGTGGGGTTGTTCTTCCAGGTGGGCGGCACGACAAAAGTGCCTGCGGCCGAGGAGCATCCGTCGATGGTGACGCTGATGAGCTACAACGTGCACATGTTCTACGGCACCGATCAGGATGTGCCCCCCGCCCGAACGGACAGCAACGCGGCCGAGTTCCTGAAGCTGGTGCAGAAACACCGGCCCGACGTGCTCTGCCTGCAAGAGTATCAGGCGCCCCGCTCGCTGGCATTGATCGACAGCTTGGTGCAGGAGGGTTACAACCACTACTACGGCACCCGCACCTCGTCGGGCGGACGCCCTTCGGGGACGGTAGTGTTCAGCCGGTTGCCCATCAGCTATGTGTCGCGCATCGACAACAGCAAGCTGATGGTGGAGCTGATGCAGGAGGGACAGCGCCTGCGGGTGTGCTGCGTGCACATGGACAGCTACCAGTTTGACAACAAAGACCGCGAGGAGCTGGAACGGATGCGTCACGGCGAGGTGCAGGAATCGAGCCGACGGACGTTGGGCAAGGTGAAGGAGACTATCTTAAGTCACGAGACGGAGTGGGAGCAGCGGCTGAAGCCGGTGGTGACCGGAAGCTCGGTGCCGATGGTGCTGGCCGGCGACATGAACGATATCCCGGGGTCGTGGCTCTACCGCCAGATAACCAAGGAGATGAAGGACACCTACTGCGAGAAGGGAATGGGGTTCGTGACCACCTACAACGGGGGCGACGAGCAGCTGCTGCCCATCGGGAGCGGCTGGCTGCCGAAGTTCCGCATCGATATGGTGTTCCACAGCGACGGGCTGCGTACGCTGAGCTACCGCAGAATCAAGACCCGCATGTCGGACCACTATCCCGTGCTGACAGCGGTGGAGTTGGAAAATTGAAAGTTGAAAATTGAAAATTGAAAGTTGCACCCCGAAGGGGAACTGAACACCTTGAAGAATAAAGATAATAAAGTGAAGAAAGTTGAGGAAGAAGGAATTATACGAACGGGTGCTGGCCTGGTTTGAGGAGGCTATGCCGGTGGCGGAAACGGAGTTGCATTACGGCAACGCCTTCCAACTGCTGGTGGCAGTGGTGCTGTCGGCACAATGTACCGACAAGCGTGTGAACATGGTCACCCCTGCCCTCTTCAAGGCCTACCCCACCCCGGAAGCGATGGCCCAAGCCACCGAGGAGGAGATATTCAACTACATTCGCTCGGTGTCCTACCCCAACAACAAAGCCCACCACCTGGCGGGCCTGTCGCGGATGCTGACGGAGGATATGGGCGGTGTGGTGCCCTGCGACATCGAGGAGTTGCAACGCCTGCCGGGCGTGGGACGCAAGACAGCTAACGTGGTGGCGGCGGTGGAGTTCAACCAGCCGGCCATGCCGGTGGATACGCATGTGTTCCGCGTGGCCAACCGCATCGGTCTCACAACGAACAGCAAGACCCCATTGCAAACCGAACGCGAGCTAGTGAAATACATCCCCGCTGAGCTGCTTCCCAAAGCGCACCACTGGCTCATCCTGCACGGACGCTATGTGTGTCAGGCCCGCAAGCCGAAATGCGGGGAATGCGGGCTGACGGAGGTGTGCTGTTTTTATAGGAAACAAGAGACAGGAGATAAGGGGATAAGGAGGAAGGAGGTCGGGAGTGCTCTTTAGCAATCCTGCATTCCTGTGGGGCCTGCTGGCGGTGCTGATACCGGTGGCGGTGCATCTGTTCAACTTCAGGCGCTACCGCAAGGAGTATTTCAGCAACGTGGAGCAGCTCGTAGAGTTGCAAACCGAAAGCCGGAGACGGAACAACCTGCGCCAATGGCTGGTGCTGGCGGCACGCGTGCTGGCCATCGTCTTTCTGGTGCTGGCCTTTGCCCGCCCTGTGCTGCGCAGCTCGGGAGCGCATGCTGGTGAGATGAGCGGTGCGGTGGTGAGCCTCTATGTGGATAACTCGTTCAGCATGGAGAGCGCCGACCGCGACGGCAGCCGCCTGGAGACCGCCAAGCAGAAAGCCCGCGAGGTGGCCGACGCCTACGACCCGGGAACGCGGTTCCAGTTGCTGACCAACAGCATGGACGGCGGCGAGATGCGCTGGCTGAACCGCGACGAGCTGACGGAAGCCCTCGAGGCGGTGAAGGTGGCTCCGGGGTCGCGGCTGATGAGCGAAGTGGCCGCACGGCAGGCCGACTTCATGCGGAACAACGCCCACAACGGGAAAGCGGCACATCACGCCTATCTCATCAGCGACTTTCAAGAAACAGTAACCGACATAGACGCGCTGCCGGCCGACAGTACGATGCTCTTCACACTGGTGCCCCTGTCGGGAGTGGAGGCCGACAACCTGTATATCGACACCGTGCAGCTCGACGCTCCCGCCTATTTCACGGGCGGCAGCGTGAATGTTGGCGTCACCCTGCGCAACAGCGGCAGCCGTGCGGCGGAGAAGGTACCTGTGAAACTCTATATAGACAACAAGGAGCGGGCTCTAACGACCCTCGACCTGGCGGAAAATACCTCGGGGACCGCCACCTTGCGGTTCAGTATCGAACGTGCGGGCTGGGTGGATGGCCGTGTGGAGATAGAAGACTACCCCGTCACCTTCGACGACAGCTACCACTTCACCCTGCTGGCCGGCGAGCCGGTGGGAATGGCCGAGGTGGATGGTGCCGGAGCCAATACCTATCTGAAGAAACTGTTCGATGCCGACGAGGCGGTGAACTACCACAGCATGAGTCACCTCCCCCCGACGGTGGAGGAATACAGCTTCATCGTGCTCAACGAGGTGAAGAGCCTCACGTCGGGCGAGATGCAGCAGCTGACGGAGTGGGTCAGCGAAGGCGGCAGCCTGTTGGTGGTGCCTCCGGCTGACGGGGCCGAAGGGCTGAACCCGCTGCTGACCGCATTGCAGGCACCTGCATTGAGCCGCTGGATGAAACGGCCGGTACGTGCCAGCCAGATTGACTACGGCAGCAGCCTCTATCGCGGTGTGTTCAGCGGACGGAACGACGAGATGGAGATGCCCACGGTGCAAGGCCATTTCTCTCTGGAAAGCCAGACAGCTGTGAAACAAAGCATTATCGGCATGGCCGACGGCGGCGAACTGCTGACCCTCACCCCTTGGAAGGAGGGCAAGGTCTATCTCTTCACCACACCGCTTACAGCCGACTGGACCGACCTGGTGAGCCAGGCGCTCTTCGTGCCGACGCTCTACAACATGGCCCTCTACAGCCGTCCGCTGCCTCCGGCCAGCCATACCCTCGGCGACGGAGAGCCTATCGTGCTGCAAGGCAGCTACGACTTGGAGCGTGATTTGCCAGAACTGACCGACGGGGAAGACCTCCGGCTCATCCCTGACCTGCGGCGGGTGGGGAACCGGCAGGTGATGGTGCCGCATGGTGAGCTGACCACAGCAGGTATCTACCGGTTAGCCGATGAACATATCGCCTTCAACTACGACCGACGCGAATCGGAGATGCAGTTCCTCACACGTGAAGAACTGAGCCAAGCCCTCAAAGGCCGGCCTGAATACACCCTGGTGCGCAACAGTCGGAAACCGCTGGCCGAAGAACTGCGACGACGCGACGGCGGACGGCAGCTGTGGCGGCTCTGTGTGCTGCTGACGCTGATGGTGCTGGCAGCCGAGACAGCGCTGTTGAAATTTAAAGGGGAAAAATAAAAGTCAAATATGCTCCAGGTAGAACATATCAACAAGAGTTTCGACGGGAAGCAGGTGCTGCACGATGTCTCGTTTACCGTCGGCTGCGGAGAGGTCGTTGGACTGCTCGGTGCCAACGGAGCCGGCAAGACCACCCTGCTGCGTATCATCACCCGATTGATGGAAGCCGACAGCGGAAAGGTGCTGTTCGACGGGCATCCAATAGCGCAGGAGGACCTGAAGCGAATAGGATACCTGCCTGAAGAACGCGGCCTGTACCGTCACGAGAAAGCCGGTGAGCAGGCCCTCTACTTCATGCAGCTGAAAGGGATGCCGCGGAAAGAGGCCGAAGAGGTGCTGCACGGATGGTTTTATCGGCTGGGCATGGACGAGTGGTGGAACAGGCCGGCGGGCAAGCTCAGCAAAGGCATGCAGCAGAAGTTGCAGTTCGTGGTCACTGTGGCACATCGTCCCGACCTCGTCATCCTCGACGAGCCCTTCTCGGGCTTCGATGCCAAGAACAGCAACATGCTGAAACAAGAGATACTGGCCCTCAAGGCTTCCGGCACCGCCATCATCTTCTCCACCCACAACCTGCAAGCGGCCGACGAGCTCTGCGACAAAACCATACAGCTATGAAGAACCTGATGCTTATACTCCGACGCGAATATCTGCTGCGGCTGCGGCGCCCGTCGTTTTGGGTGCTGACCTTGCTGGTGCCGGTGGTGCTGGCCGTACTCTACGCCCTTCCCGTCATCGCCGCCCAGAAAAGCGCCCGACAGGCGACGGTGCTCGTAGTGGATCAGACCGGACTGTTCGAAGGGTCGCTGGTATCGACCGACGAGGTGCATTTCCACACGATGCCGTCGCTCGACTATGCCCGTCAGCAGGCGGGAAAGGACGACCTCATCCTGTTTGTCCCCATGCGTGAGACCACCATCCCGCGCGACGCGTTCCTCTACTACTCCGGCAGCAATCCCTCGACAACCCTGCAGAGCACGGTGGATGGACAATTACAGACGCTGCTCCGCAACGCCATTCTGGAAGATGTGTATCAGGTGGAGCCGTCGGTCTATCACTCGGTGGAGACCACCAACATAAAACTGCACACGCAGGAAGCGGGTAGCGGCAAGGAGAGCTTCGTCCGCGTCAAAACGGTGGTGGCTGTGGTACTCGCAGTGCTACTGACTTTGGCCATTGTGCTGTTCAGCCTCCAGGTGATGCGCAGTGTACAGAAAGAGAAACAGAACCGCGTGGCCGAGATACTGGCTTCGACGGTGAAACCCGTCTGGCTGTTGGTGGGCAAGATTGGCGGAGTGGCGCTGACGGCACTGACTCAGACCATCCTGTGGATTATCCTCACCACGCTCTGCATCCAAGGCATCCAATCGACCGCCCCCGACCTTTTCGCCCAAGCCCGCGAACAACAGGAGCACCGCAGCTTGGCCACCAAGGGCGTGGAAGCCACCGCCCAATACGACAACCCCGTGCAGCTGGTCGATGAGGCGGTGCAAGGACTGACCGCCATCCATCTACCGACGGTGGCGGGAATGTTCCTGCTCTACTTCCTGTTGGGATACCTTCTGTACGGAGCCCTGTTGGCGACATTGGCCTCACGGCTCGACAGTTATTCCTCTGGAGGAGGAACCGCCGATGCCGACGCCTTACAGTGGGCACTGCTCGTCGCACTCCCCCTCTTCGTCGTGCTTGTGCTGGCACCGTTGGTGTTGCGCGACCCGTCGGGCTCGTTGGCATCATGGCTCACCGTCATTCCCTTCACAGCACCGGCCGCCGTCATGCTGCGCCTGCCCTTCGGCCTACCCGTGTGGCAAGCCGTCCTCGGAATTGTATTGTTGTTGATTACCTTTGCCGCAGCCGCTCTCGCAGCCGCACGCAGCTACCGCAGCCACCTACTTGGCTAACGCGGCCTGAATGCTCATCTCGTACAGTTCGGCGGGGCTGATACCCATCGCCTTGGCCTGCTTGGGGACAATGCTTTCGGCACTCTGTCCAGGGATGGTGTTGCACTCGAGGAAATAAAGCTCGTCGGCAGTCATATCATGGATGAAGTCGAACCTCACTATGCCCTTGCAGCCCAGCAGGTCGTAGAGTTGTGAAGAGACCTCCTGTATGTGCTTCGAGATGTTTTCGGGGCATTCGGCGGGCGTCACCTCGTTACTGAAACCTTGATATTTGGCCTCATAGTCAAAGAACTCGTGGCCGCCCTTGGGGATGATCTCGGTGATGGGGAACACCAGCTTCTCGCCGTCGGCCTTGCGGAACACCCCGCAGTCGAACTCACGGCCCACGATGCATTCTTCCACGAGCACCGCATGGTCTTCGGTGAAAGCCTCGCGGATGGCCGGCAGCAACTGCTCTGGTGTCTTCACCTTGGTGGTGGCCACGCTGCTTCCGCCGGCGGCGGGCTTGACGAATACAGGCAGTTTAAGGGATTCGGTCTTACTGATGTCGCCCATGCCATAAAGCAGCACCGACTCGGCCACCTTGACGATGCCGAAACTCTTCACCACAGGATTGCAATAACCCTTCTGAAAGGTGAGCGCCGAGGTGTAGAAGCCACAGGTAGTATAGGGGATACCGAGCATATCGAAATAACCCTGCAACACGCCGTTCTCGCCCGGGTTGCCATGAATGATGATGAAAGCCAGGTCGAAATGAATTGTTTGAATGCCTGATTGCTTGATTGCTTGAATAGTGAAGTCGCCGCGGTCAATCGGCCGGCGCTCTCCGTCGCAATCCCAGTACCATCCTTCACGGTCGATGACAATCTTATAGACATCATACTTGGTATGATCCAGTTGGCCATACACCTGGTTGCCGCTGGCGATACTGATGTCGTGCTCGCCGCTGAAACCACCCATGACAAGAGCTATATTCTTTTTCATATTGTTCATTTTTCTGTCGTAACGTCTTTTCTGTCAGTTTTATTGCCTCTACAAGACACTTTTTCTCCCAGTACGCACCAATTGATGACGGGGATGCGACGGATGATTTCGTAGAGCAACGGGGAGAGTGAGAAGACCGCAACAATAAGGATAAGATACATGGCCACAGGCGGCAACGCAGTATAGACCTTCATCATGTAGCCGAAGCTGGCGATGACGAGATAGTGGACAATATAGAGTCCGAAACTGGAGCGGGTCATATATCCCGCAAAGGCGCCGGTCTTGTCGAATTTGGCTTTGAACCAGCCCATCATGGCCAGACACATGAGCCAACCATAGAGGCAGTTGAGGGGCGAGGCCAGATATTGCGGCGTGGTGTTGTTCTGGCCAAAGGTGGTGAAGGTCAACAAAGCACCGCTGATGAGGGCTACGGCCATAAGTACAATCCAGGCTTTGCCAAGAGTGTCCTGAACCTTGTCGTGCGAGAAGAAAAAGTAACCCAACAGGAAAGGGATGAAGTAAAAGACCGGTTTGTAGAGATTGTAGAGGCCGTCGGCACTTTCGGGGCGCGGGTTGAAGATGAGGGTCTGCTCACCGAGCCAGAACAGCACTCCGAGCAAGATTATCCAGACGCTCCCGAGTTTTCCGCACCAGGCGTAGAGGTGGTCCTTAGCGTCTATCTTCCGTATCAGCAGCAGAATCAGCGAGAACAGCCACAAATCCTGAATGAACCACAATGGCCCTATGCCGCTAACGGCCCACATGAAATACTTGAACGGTTGCGGTACGGCAGCCATCACATCGGTGCCGGCCACGTGGGTGTTAAAATATCCCGTCATCCATTGGAAGACAAACAAGCCTATGGTGGCGGGCACAAGGAGCTTGCGGGTGCGCGCTTTAAACCACTCTTTGCCGCTGTGGTTCTGTAAAGCATATCGGGCTCCTATCCCGGCCAGCAGGAACAGCAGCGGCATGAACCAAGGGTAGAGCACATACATCAGCACGTCCTGGTACTGCGGCCCGTCGCCGAAACCGCCTACGCCACCGAAGACGCCCTTGTTGTTGTAGAAATAGACGACGTGGTAGAGCAGCACCAGCAGCACCGTCACCCATCGCAGGTTGTCCATCCAATGTTTTCTCATAGTCTTTCAAGTTTCATTACCTTTACCGGCCGGTCGCTTCCGAGTTGGAGGCGGCTGCAGTAGTTGATGTCGCCGGTGTCGTGAAATCCGCATTTCTCCATCACCTTGCCGCTGGCGGGGTTCTCGGGGAAGTAGTCGGCCCAGAGGGTGCGGAAGCCTTTCTCATTGAAACAATAATCTATCAACCGGCGCAGGGCTTCGGTGCAGATGCCTCGGTTCCAGTAGGGACGCGCCACCCAGTAGCCCACCTCGGCGTCGTTCTCACCGATGTTGATATTGCTTTCTCCATAGATGAAATAGCCCATGCAGCCGATAGGCTCCTTGGTTTCTTTCAGCTCGATGGCCCACATGTGGTCGCTGTGGAAGAGGGTGCGGATAATCTCGAGGCTCTCCTCGACGCTCTTGTGCGGCGGCCACCCGGCTCGCGGCCCCACTTCGGGGTCGGAGGCATATTTGTAAAGCGTCTCCGCATCCTCGTCGCGCCACGGGCGAAGAAGTATTCTTTCCGTTTCCATCTCTTAGAATCTTCGTGTGTTGCGACAATAGGCCTCGTATTCCTCTCCAAAGTCGCGACGGAGGCGGCGCTCTTCGCTGACGACCTGCATCAGCATGATGGCCAAGAAGAGCACCCAGACGAGCGCCGCCTGCCAGGTCCAGAGCCATACGACCACGCCGGCGAGGTAAAGTAAAGTGCCGGTAAGCATGGGGTTACGGTTCAGGCGGTAGGGGCCGTCGGTCATCAGGTGCTGGGTGCGCGGCGCCACCTCGTGGCCGAAGGCATCCATCGGGTTGCCTTTGCCGCGCCGCTTCATGTAGATGATGGTCCAGACGCTCAGCGCCAATCCGCCCATCATCAGCAATCCTGTGATGGAGGCTCTAACAGCACCGATATGCACAATCGGAGGCATGCCCGACGCGAGCCACATCACTGTCGGCATCAGTCCCACGAAGAGCACCCCGCCGAGCACATACCCGAGGATTTCTCTCAGCTGCTTCATTTCCTATAGAACTGCCACATGTCGCTGTGGCCGTCGCGGTAGGTGAAGCTCCACTGCAGTTTCTCGGCCGTCAGCGTGTCGAGGTGGAACTGATACTCATACTCGATACTCCCCTTGTACATCTCGGCAATCCTCTGCGGCAAATCGGCAACCTCTTCGCCACCCTCTATCACCTCCATCCGAAAGCTGTCCTTGATGCCGGCGAAGAAAAAAGTGTCGCCCTCCAGGTGCCAGCGGCTGGGGCTGATGTAGTTATAGACCCACGTCACAGTGTCGCCATCGGCCATCGTGGCCACATAGACCTGACGGGCCGAGTCGAGAGCGGTGCCGTCGGCGTAGAAGTCCATCGTGCCGGTCTCGCTCACGTCGAAATGGTTGCCCTCCAAGTCGTAGTTGAAGGCGTGCTCATAGGTGTAGTGACCCTCCACCTGCGGGCTCTTCTGCGTATGGTTGCAGGCGCATGCCACGAGCAGCAATGCCGCCAATCCCAGTTGTCTTATCGTTTTCATCGTCTAATGCAATGGTATGTGTTTCTCCTGTTTGTGTTGTTTCATGTTGTAGTGGGCCTGCTCGCGAACGGCCGGATGCATGGTGGCCCGCTGGAAATGCTCCCACACCACATCGACCGCCAACGACGTGGGATGGGTCATCTTCTCGTCGAAAAAGCGGTAGTCGCGCAGCTCGTCGAGGACAATCTCGTAGGCGGGGAAATAGCTGAGTGACTGAGTGACTGAGTGACTGTGTAACTGAGTGATGAGTTGGTCGATGGCCAACAGGAGGGTGGCCTTGCTGAGCTGGTTGCCGTGGGCGCCGTCGGCCAAATGGCGGATGGGCGACACCGAGAAGAGGATATGCAAATCGGGATAATAGGTCGCCAGTTCCTGCAACAGCGGCTGCCACAGGCCGACAATCTCCTCCACCGACATGCGGCGTCGCACGAACATCTGGGGCGGCAGCTTGTGGCAGTTGGCCACGACTTGCGTTGATATGTTGATATGTTGATTCGTTGTCTGCGGAGCTTATCGACTTATCAACGTCCATCTTATCAACAAGACAATACACCCAGGCGGTGCCGAAGGTGATCATCAGCAGATGGGCCGTCTTCAGGGCTTGGTGTGCACGGTGGATGCGGCTGTTGCAGACCGCAAGACATTCCTCCTGTGTCGGCCGCGAGAAGCTGCCGTGATGATGCCACGAATGCCAGTAGCCCTCATGCTCCACCAGATCCTCCATCCCTATCGGGCGGTCGTCGATGAGACGGTGCAGTGCCGCCGCGATGGAGGCCGGATTGTAGAGGGCGCCGAAGGGGTTCAGCTCCACATGGAAATCCCCTTCCTGCAAACGGGAACCCATCTCGTCGGCGAAGCAGGAGCCGATACAGACAATGCCACTGGCGAAGTCGAGCTGGCACGGCATCTTGGGGACAACAACCGGAGTGGTCAGGTTCGGCATCATGACTTCCTGATGGGTTTAATGTCATACACCCCCTTGATTTTCTCCAGCTCCGGGATAAAATCGCGCGGATTCACCATCAGGTTCTGGGCACCCATCGACAAGGTGATGTTGTGGGTGGGGTCGATCACGGTGGCTTGCAGCGGCACCTTGCCCTTGTGCTTCTTGACCGCCTTCTCGATGTCGCGGCAGAAAGCCTCGTCGATATCGGAAAGCGACACCTTGAACGTAATCTTCGAGGTGTAGCGCTCCATCACATTGGCCAGGTACATCATCGTGTTGATGTACAGCTTGGTCGAGGTGCGGGGGTTGTTGTCCTTGTCGATATACTGGCGGGTGATAATCCTTCCCTTGGCATAGATGAAAATGTTGTCCTCGAAGAAGGAGCCGAAATCGGCATAGTCCTTCTTGAAGAGTCGCAGCTCGTAGCTGCCGCCATAGTCGTCGATGGTCATGCTGCCGTAGCCCTCGCCTTTCTGGCTGACCATCTTCTTGGCGTTGGACACCAAGCCGGCGAAGGCCACCTCGCGGTCGCCCAGCGCCTCGAGGTGGTTCAGCTTATCGACCGTGATATTGGTCATCATCCTGATTTCATACTTGAAATCGTCGAGGGGATGTCCGCTGAGATAGGTGCTGATGACCTCCTTCTCGTGGCGGCAACGCTCGATGCTGCTCCAGGGCTCGCATGCCGGTATCGGCGGATGCTCCTCCTCAGCCAGCTCCTCGCTCATGCTGAAGATGGACATCTGGTTCGAGCCGACACCGTCCTGCCGCCTGATGGCCCACTTCACCAGCATGTCCAGATACGACGGGGTGGTCTCCAGCTGGTTCTCCTTGTAGAAATACTGGGCGCGGTGCATCGTCCCCAATCCGTCGAAGGCACCGGCCTTGATGAGCACCTCCAGGTTCTTCTTGTTCACCGAGTGCATATCCACCCGCTTCAGGAAGTCGAAGATGTCCTTGTAGGGACCGTTCTTCTCGCGCTCGGCGATAATCACCGACGAGGCCGCCTCGCCCATGCCGCTGATGGCCTGCAGTCCGAAGCGGATGCGCCCCTGGTTATCGACGGCGAAGTCCATCTGCGAGTCGTTCACACTCGGCGCGGCCACCTCGACACCCTGACGGCGGCAGTCTTCCATCAACTCCTTGACGCGTGCGATGTCGGTCTGCGCGCTCGTCATCACGGCGGCCATATACTCGGCGGGATAGTGGGCCTTGAGGTAGGCCGTCTGGTAGGCCACCCACGAATAGCAGGCCGCATGGCTCTTGTTGAAGGCGTAGGAGGCAAACTTCTTCCACTCCTCCCAGATCTTGTGCAGCGTCTCGCGCGGATGCCCGTTCTTCTCGCCGCCCTCGTAGAAGAGCACCTCCAGCTGGTTCATCTTGTCGATCTGCTTCTTGCCCATGGCCTTGCGGAGGGTGTCGCTCTGGCCGCGCGTGAAGCCCGCCAGCAGGCGGCTCAGCAACATCACCTGCTCCTGATACACCGTGATGCCGTAGGTGTCCTTCAGGTACTTCTCCATCACGGGGATGTCATACTCGATAGGCTTGCGGCCCTGCTTGCGGTCGATAAACTCGGGGATGTTGTCCATGGGACCCGGGCGGTAGAGGGCGTTCATGGCGATGAGGTCGTCGATCACGTGGGGCTGCAGCTCACGCAGGTACTTCTGCATGCCGGCACTTTCAAACTGGAACACGCCCACCGTGTTGCCCTCGCAGAAGAGCTTGTAGGTCAGCTCGTCGTCCAGCGGCAGGTGATCCACATCGACATCCACCCCGAGGCGTTTCTTCACCATCCTCACGCAGTTCTTGATGATGGTGAGGTTCTTAAGGCCCAGGAAGTCCATCTTGATGAGGCCCACGTTCTCCACCACGTGGCCGTCGTACTGGGTCACCAGCACATCCTCGCCGCTCTCCTTGTCGTTGATGACGCACACCGGCGCCACGTTGGTGATGTCCTGCGAGCCGATGATGACGCCGCAGGCGTGGATGCCTATCTGGCGGTTCGTGTCCTCCAGCTCCTCGGCGTAGGTCAGCATCTTCTTGAGCTTCTCGTCGTCGCTTTCCATGATTCGCCTCAGCTCGGGCACGTATTTGTAGCAGTTCTTCAGGTTCACCTTGGGAGGCTTGCCCTTCTCGTCCTTGACGTTGTCGGGGAATCCGCGGTCGGGGATATAGCCTTTCAGCTTGCCAACGACATCCAGCGGCACCTTCTCCACGCGTCCCACGTCGGCAATCGAGCTCTTAGTGGCCATGGTGCCGTAGGTGATGATGTGGGCCACACGCTCCTTGCCGTATTTCTGCGTCACCCAGTCCAGCACGCGCCCGCGGCCGGCGTCGTCGAAATCCACGTCGATATCGGGCAGCGAGATGCGGTCGGGATTGAGGAAACGCTCGAACAGGAGGTCGTAGCGCAGCGGGTCGAGGTCGGTAATCCAGAGGCAGTAGGCCACCACGCTTCCGGCCGCGCTTCCGCGGCCGGGGCCTACCGACACACCCAGCTCCTCGCGCGCCGCACGGATATAGTCGCTCACGATGAGGAAATAGCCCGGGAAACCCATCGTCTTGATGGTGTGCAGCTCGAAGATGATGCGCTCTTTGATTTCGTCCGAGAGTTCCTCGCCGTAGCGCTTGCGGGCGCCCTCCCACACCAGGTGCTCCAGGTAGTCGGCCTCGAACTTGATACGGTAGAGCTTCTGGTATCCGCCCAGCTTCTTGATTTTCTTCTCGGCCTCCTCGCGGCTCAGCACCTCCTCGCCCTTCTCGTTGCGCGTGAACTCGTTGAAGAGGTCCTCCTCGGAGAAGCGTGCGCGCCATTCCTCCTCCTTGCCGAAACTCTCGGGGATGGGGAACACCGGCATCAGGGGGTCGCTGTCGATGCTGTAGGTCTCCACCTTGGCGGCCACCTCCATCGTGTTCTCCAGCGCCTCGGGCAGGTCGGAGAAGATGGCCTCCATCTCCTCGGGGCTCTTCAGCCACTCCTGCTTCGTGTAGTGCATGCGGTTGGGGTCGTCGAAGTCCTTCTGCGTGGCCAGGCAGATCAGGTGGTCGTGCGCCTCGCCGTGCTCCTCCTCGACGAAGTGGGCGTCGTTGGTGGCAATGATCTTGATGTGGTGCTTGCGGGCCAGCTCTATCAGCACCGGGTTCACCTTCTTCTGCAACTCGTAGGTCTGGTAGTTGGCGTTCGGCTTGTCGGTCTTGTGGCGCATCAGCTCGATGTAGTAGTCGTCGCCGAAGACCTCTTTGAACCACAGCACCGCCTCCTCGGCCTCCTTCAGCTTGCCGGCCATGATGAGCTGCGGAATCTCGCCGCCGATGCAGGCCGAGCAGACAATCAGCCCCTCGTGGTACTGTTTCAGCACCTCGTGGTCGATCCTCGGACGGTTATAAAAACCCTCCGTGTAGGCGATGGAGGCCAGTTTGCACAGCGAGTGGTAGCCCTTCAGGTTCTTGGCCAGCAGTATCAGGTGGTAGCCGCTCGAGTCGAGCACCCTCTCGCGGCCCGTCTCGGGGTTGATTTCCTTGAGGTTCTTGTCCTTGTCGTGCAGCGTGCGGCGGGCGCAGTAGGCCTCGGTGCCCACGATGGGTTTAAACTCCGGCTCACCCTCCTTCCGGCTGGCGTTCACCTGGGCCACCGTATCGAGGAAATCCTTGATACCGAACATATTGCCGTGGTCTGTGAGGGCCATGGCATACATACCGCAACGCCGGGCCTTGTTCACAAGGTCGGGAATCTTCGCCATGCCGTCGAGCATAGAGTAGTGCGAATGCACATGTAGATGAGTGAATTGAACCATACAGCCGGAAAATTAAACCTGCTGCAAAGTTACACATAAAATCCGACATATAGGGCATTGTTGATAACTATTCCCATGAATACTCCCGCTTTCTTCACCCCGATTCCCGCCCTAATCATAACTCACTGACACTAAGCCATGAATCCGTCATGACCTAGTATTGACCTAGTATTGACCTAGTATTGACTATATAGAAAGTACTAGGTCATTGCCTAGGAAAGTGAATAGTTAATAGTGACTAGTGATTAGTGAATAGTGATTAGTGGATACAGGGTGCCGAAGATATCATAAAAAATGTTAAATTTGCTGTTGGTGTCACGTTTCTGAAAAAAAAACGTCTTTTATTTATAGCAAAGGCCGAAATATACTCTTTACAAATCGATATATTGTTTTTTTTCGTATCTTTGCAAAATGAAACTGGATGGAAAACACATAATCTTGACAATATGAAAAAGACAGCTTTATTCTTGGTTTCG
>JAGCYV010000040.1 GCA_017960605.1 Bacteroidales bacterium
CGCCCGAGTTCCTGATGTACCTCAACTACTTCATCCAGAAAGACTACGGCCCCGACTACTACAAAGACCCCGACCGCGTGGTCGACCTCTCGCTGCGCCAGAAGACAATGGACAAGGTCATCACCGACTGCTTCGAACAGATCGTCTACTCGCTCAACCAGCCAACCGGAGCCCGCAACTACCAGTCGGTATTCTGGAACATAGCCTACTACGACGAACCCTATTTCCGCTCGCTCTTCGGCGAGTTCCGCTTCCCCGACGGCTCCGAACCCGACTGGGACGGCCTCAAATGGCTCCAGAAACGTTTCATGCGCTGGTTCAACCAGGAACGCACCAAGGCCGTCCTCACCTTCCCCGTCGAGACCATGGCCCTGCTCCACGACAAGGAAGGCCGCTTCGTCGACGAGGATATGGCCGACTTCACCGCCGAGATGTATGCCGAAGGCCACTCGTTCTTCACCTACATCTCCGACAACGCCGACTCGCTCTCCTCGTGCTGCCGCCTGCGCAACGAGATCACCGACAACGGCTTCAGCTACACCCTCGGCGCCGGCGGCGTCTCCACAGGCTCCAAGTCGGTACTCACCATCAACCTCAACCGCTGCATCCAGTACGCCGTCAACAACGGCAAGGACTACCGCGAGTTCCTCACCGACATCATCGACCTCTGCCACAAGGTGCAGCTGGCCTACAACGAGAACCTCAAGGACCTGCAGGCCCACGGCATGCTGCCGCTGTTCGACGCCGGCTATATCAACATCGCCCGCCAGTACCTCACCATCGGCGTCAACGGCCTGGTCGAGGCCGCCGAGTTCATGGGCATCCCCATCAACGACAACCCGCAGTACCGCGAGTTCGTGCAGACTATCCTAGGCCTGGTGGAGAAGAAGAACAAGGAATACCGCACCAAGGAGGTGATGTTCAACTGCGAGATGATTCCCGCCGAGAACGTGGGCGTGAAGCACGCCAAGTGGGACCGCGAGGACGGCTACTTCGTGCCGCGCGACTGCTACAACTCCTATTTCTACATCGTCGAAGACCAGTCGCTTACGGTGCTCGACAAGTTCCGCCTGCACGGTGCCCCCTACATCGAGCACCTGACCGGCGGATCGGCCCTGCACTGCAACCTCGAGGAGCACCTCACCCAACAGCAGTACATGCAGCTGCTCGAAGTGGCCGCCAAGGAAGGCTGCAACTACTTCACCTTCAACATCCCCAACACCATCTGCAACGACTGCGGCCACATCGACAAGCGCTACCTCAAGGAGTGCCCCCACTGCCACTCGAAGAACGTCGATTACCTGACCCGCGTCATCGGCTACCTGCGCCGCGTGTCGAACTTCAGCAAGCCGCGCCAGGAGGAAGCCAGCCGCCGTTTCTACGCCACGATGCAATAAAGATATGCTGAGATACGTCGATACAGACATCGTCTTTCAGGAGATCCCCGACGAGGTGACGCTGGCCGTCAACCTCTCGGGGTGTCCCTGCCGCTGTCCGGGATGCCACTCGAAGCACCTCTGGGGCGATGTCGGCGAGCCGCTGACGGCCGATGCGGTGGAGTGTATGCTCCGTCACGGCCCCAAAGGAGTCACCTGCCTGAGCCTGATGGGGGGCGACGCGATGCCGTCGGAGGTCAACTCGCTGGCCTCGGCGCTGAGGAGCCGCTTCCCGAAGCTGCACCTGGCTTGGTGGAGCGGACGCACGCTGCTCTCGCCCGCGGTGTCGCTGAGCAATTTCGACTATATCAAGCTTGGCCCCTACCTGTCGCACCTCGGCCCCCTGAAGAGCCCGCGCACCAACCAGCGGCTCTACCGTGTGGATGGAGGCCACCTGAACGACATCACATCGCGCTTCTGGAAAAACAATCCCGCCACACGCAATCATTGATTGTTCCCCCGCCGGCGGCGTAATCCCCAAAACACAACATAAAAGCAGAGGCACCCGAATGGATGCCTCTTCCTGTTTGAGGTCGCTTCCGGATTTGAACCGGAGTAGCAGGTTTTGCAGACCTGTGCCTAGCCCCTCGGCCAAACGACCAAATCGGGTGCAAAAGTACGAACATTTTGCGACCTGACCAAATTAATTTGCAAGAAAAACTGTAAGTTAATGATTTTTAATCGCCAAATTTGTTTTTTTTCGTATCTTTGCACCATGAAACTGCTATGCAAAATCACCCTTGCGGCGGTCGTTTTGCTGACTTTGGGCTGCCAGCGGGAGATGCGGATCGACCCCCTCAAACGGTCGCACGCCGACGGGCTGAACAAGGAGGCCTTCGTCAACCGCTACCGGCAGCCGGACAGCTGCATCGCCCTGTCGGAGCGTGCGTTGCAATACATCCAGGACTCGCTGCCCGACTACGTGGATGGCAGCCTGCGGGCGATGAACAACATGGCCTTTGCCTACTATCAGATGAGCGACTACGACCACGCCCGCCAGGCGCTGGCCCGCGTCGCCAAGACGGTGGATCTGCAGCGGAACGGCATGCGGAACGGCGACATCGAGCGGGTCATCGCCCGTCTGATCGAGGCCCGTCTGCTGCAACGCAGCGGCCGCATCGCCGACAGCTACCGCATCCTCTACGACATCGGCCACAGCCGCGTGCTGGAACGCAACCGCGACCATCTGCTCTACAACTACGCCCAGTCGGAATACTACATCACCATGCTGGTGCTCAACTACCACTACCGCGACGGCAAGGAGGCCGACGTGCGCACCCTGCTCGAGGAGGTGGAGGCGCAGCGCGACCACCTGAAGGTGGATTACGCCCAGGACATGGCCCTCAACTACGCACTGGCCTACGGCTGGCAGAGCGCCGGCGAGAGCAACAGCGCCCTCGACTACTGCGACCTCAACTACGACATCCTCGACCTCGGCCCTTCGGCCTACTGTCCCTACCACTATGCCAACACCCTTCAGATGACCGCGTCGGCCCTGAAGAGCCAACCCGGCACCGTGCCGCCCGACAGCGTGCTGGCCCTCTACGACCAGGCGCGCTGCCTCTTCTTCGACTACGGCGACCCCTACCAGATGCTGGGCGGCACCATCTCGACGGCCCGCTACGCCCTGCTCGTCGGCGACACCACCGAAGCCCACCGCGTGCTGACCCAGTGGCGCTCGCTGAAAGGCACCTGGAAGCCCTTCGCGGCGCCGAAGATGGAGATGGGCTACTTCGACGTGCTGCTGCGCAGCCGCCTGACCCGCTCGGCCGACCAGGCGCGCCAGTGGTACGAGCACTACTGTGAACTGCAGGAACACATCAAGCAGAGCGAGAAGGAGGACTTCGTCCTGCAGCAGACGCTGGCCGACGCCACCCGGCGCAGCCGCTGGATGACCCGCACCGCCATGGTGGTCAGCCTCCTGACCCTGCTGCTGCTGGTGCTGACGGTGTTGCTGTGGTTCAGCTTCCGCCGCCTGCGACGCGAGAAACGGCAGCTGGAACAAGCCAATCGGCGCGATGTGGAACGCATCGCCAACGTGGAGACCTGCCTCAGCGTGATGCGTCACGATGTGAGCCCCTTCATCGGCTACCTGCGCAACCCCAACCTCACCCCCGAACTGCGCGACGAGGTGCTGGGACAGCTGCTGCGCACCTTCGACAACATCAAGAACTGGACGCGCCTCTCCGTCCCCACGGGCCTCACCTTCAACGCCTCCAGCTTCCCGTTGCAGGAGGTCTTCAACGACGTGCGCGCCCAGGTGATGCGTCCGCGGGCGGGCGTAGAGCTCGTTTTCGAGCCCGTGCAGCTGCATGTCTGGGGCGACCGGCTGCTGCTCACCATCCTGCTGCGCAACCTCGTCACCAACGCCCTCCAGCACACCGGCGAGGGCCGTGTGACGGTCGGCGGCCAAAGTGCGGAGGTCGGCGGAGAGCAGTTTGTGGATATCACGGTCAGCGACACCGGTTCGGGCATGAGCGCCGAGCAACGCGACAGCCTCTTCCGCGCCGACAAGGAGATCGAGGGCGAGCACGGCTTCGGCCTCATCCTCTGCCGCTACATCATCAAGAAACACGACGACCTGACGCGCCGCGGATGCAAGCTGTGGGTCGATAGCGAAGCCGGCAAGGGCACTGTCGTCCATTGCCGCGTGGCCATGAAACGCTGAAAGAGGAGACAGGAGATAGGGAGATAAGGAGATAAGACAAAACAACTAAACACTGAACAAAAAACACTGAAATGAGCAATATCCGAGTCATGATGGTTGACGACGAGCCGCTGATACGCAAGCTCGTCAAGATGGAGATGAATGAGCGAAGCGCGAACGCGACCGAAGGGAGCGAACATCGCTTTGCCACGGTAGAGAGCGGCGACATCGACGGCAGCGTCATGCGGCCGGTCGAGATGGTGGAGACCTTCGCCGACGGCCCGTCGCTCATGGCGGCGCTGGAGAACACGCCGGCGCCCGACTACCTGCTGGTCGATATGGAGTTCCAGGGCGAACCCACCGGCGGCCTCACCATCACCCGCCGCGTCCATGAGCGCTACCCCGACGTGAAGATCATCATCTTCTCGGGCCGATTCGACAATCCTTCCGCCTCCGACAACCGCCTGCAGCGCCTGCACGACATCGGTCGAGTGGTGATGGAAGCCCTCGCCCTCGGGGCGTCGGCCTTCGTCAGCAAGAACGCCGTCGGGGGCTTCTCGGTCGAGAACATCCTGCGGGCCGTCGCCTGCCTCGAGCGCGGCGAGCGGTTCTACTTCAACTATCCCGTCATGCTCACTCTCAAGGAAGCCGCCGAAGGCTACTTCCACATGGTCTCCGGACACGACCCCGACTTCGGGCTCAGCGACACCGAGCAGCGCCTGCTGCTCCTCGAGGCGGCGGGTTGCACGGCGGCCGAGATATCGGACCAGCTGGGCGAGAGCGACAAAGTGGTGCAGGAACGGCAGAAAGACCTCTCCAAGCGGCTCGGCATCGTGAACAAGAGTGCCGCCCGCGTGGCCAAGGCCATCTCCCTCGGCCTCATCTCCCCCACCGACGTACGCTTCCTCCCGAGGCAGTAAAAGGGCGCTATCGCCCCTTTTTCAACCACGCAACCTCGTTATCGTACTCGAAAATATCATGGTTGTGACACCGGGGGCAGTAGGTCTCCACGTATTTATTTAGATTGTACTTGCCACCCCGGAACCTGCGGACCATCTCAATCTTGTCATATCTGCATTTTGAGCAGTAGAAGTCCGTCATATAATACATATCATCGACATCGACGAAGAAAGTCCGTTGATCTTTTGCTGGACGGACGTAACCCTTCAGGAGGAGCCATACAAAAAAGTAAACCACCCCGCACCAGAAGCCCAGAAGGGGCCACAAGACAAACGGTACCACAAACGGGACATAGAGGAAGAAACGGTCCGACCACTTCCAATGATCCCTAGTCACAGCATACACGAGCGTCTGCACCACGCAGAGGGCCACGACAATAATCAGTTTAACAATCCAGCTCATACTCTTTCTTGATAAATGGTTTCCAGTTTTATAACGCCAAGAAAACGAAAATATTGTGCCGACAAGGCAAAAGGACGCAGGGGAAATCCCCGCGTCCTTTTTCAGTGACCAGTTGAGTTGTTTAAAAAGTTTAAAAGTTCAAAGGTTCAAGGTGTCCACTCATAAATCATAAATTAGAAATCAGAAATCAAAATTTGTGGTTTAGTAGTACTATTGTCTTATCTCCTTCTGCCTGCTTTGCAGGCTTTGTGGTATGCCTGCGAGCACCGCTGAATAAATCTAATGCAGCGAGTCAGCACCACTGAAATTAATCAACTCAAGCGAAAAACACATTCTCACATTCACGAATTCATTCACACGTTTTTAAAGCGCATTCCCACATTCTGACCCCTCATCCCATTTTTTGCCGTCGGCTTTCCATCCATCGTTTCAACAAGAAAGAACAATGGTACGGGAACGTGTAGAACTTGCCGTTGAAGCCAATGTTTTGGTGGCTCAGTTTGATTCCCCATTTCACATCAGGATAGCTGTCTCTGTCAATTAGTTTATTCAATGACGGGGTGGCACCCGTAGTGGCTTTCACTTCCACAGGGATAAGCGTCGTGCTGTCGCGGACAAAGAAATCCATCTCCAACTGGGCATTCTCCGTCTTGTAGTAATAAAGCTGGTAGCCCTGCTTGGCCAACGCTTCCGATACGATGTTCTCATACACGGCACCTTTGTACACACCGAGATTGCGGTTCTGCCGAAGGTCCATGCTCGATTCCTCGTCCAATGCCGCCATCAGCAGACCGTTGTCGTGGTAGTAGAGTTTGTATTTGCTTTCGTCATAGTTGCCCTTCAATGGCAGTTCCGGAAAATTCAGGCAGTGGCACACATTGACAATGCCGGCATCCCTCAAACATTCCACACATCCTGCATACTCGCGGCTGCGGGCGTTTTTGGCCACCTTTGTTATCTGGAATTTCTTGTTTTCTTTGGCCAGAAACACGGGAATGTTCCGGTAAACACTTCTTATTTTGGCTTTGTCGAGACCTTGGGCGTATTTGATAATATCTTCCTCGTAGTCGGCCAACAACTGACGTTGCAGCGGCAGCAC
>JAGCYV010000041.1 GCA_017960605.1 Bacteroidales bacterium
AAGTTTTGGGGCACCCTCATTTTTTTTTGCAAAAAGTTGCAGTTTTATTTTGCCATATCGAATATTTTTCGTATCTTTGCATTTGTAAATCAATAGGATAATCGATGGCAAAGATAGCGATAAAAGAATACGTCCAAGGACAGACGACGCTGTTTCCCCAGTCGCTGGACGAGCGCATCCCAGAGAACGCGCCGGTGCGGGTGGTAAACTATGTGGTGGACCGGCTAGACCTGACGGAGGTGATGTCCACGTACAAGGGAGGCGGGTGCAGCTGCTACTCCCCGCGGATGCTGCTGAAGGTTCTGTTCTTCGCGTACATGAACAACATATACTCATGCCGAAAGATAGAGGCTCTGATGGAGTGGGACGTACGGTACATGTGGCTTTCGGGCGACCAGCACCCTGACTTCCGTACGGTCAACCGCTTCCGGTCGGAGCACCTGAAGGAGACCATCGACGGCCTTTTCTCGCAGGTGGTGGTAATGCTGGTGGAGGAGGGATACGTGAGCCTGCGGGAGCAGTACGTTGACGGGACGAAGATAGAGTCGAAGTCGAACAAGTACCGGTTTGTGTGGCGCAAGAGCGTGGAGAAGAGCAAGGCGAAGCTGGAGAGGAAGATAAAGGCCGTGCTGGCGGAGATAGAGAAGGGCATCGCCGGGGACAATGCAGCGGATGACGACAACGCCACGCCAATGGACAGCCGACGGCTGAAGGAGAGGATTGACGAGCTGAACAGGGCCAAGCGCGCAGAGCGGAGCAAGGAGGAGAAGAGGATGATGAAGGAGCTGGAGGGGAAGATGCTGCCCAAGCTGCAGGAGTACGAGGAACACCTTGAGGTCATGGGTGATCGCAACTCATACTCCAAGACCGACCACGACGCCACCTTCCAGCACATGAAGGAGGACGCGATGGGGAACGGGCAGCTCAAGCCAGGCTACAACCTGCAGATAGGCACCGAGAACCAGTTCGTCACCAACTACGCCCTCTACCCCAACCCCACCGACACCCTCACGCTGCCCTCCTTCCTCGACCACGGCAAAGGACTCACCGGCACCCACCCCGAGGCCTGCACCGCCGACGCGGGCTACGGCAGCGAGGCCAACTACGACTTCCTGGAGGCCAACGCCATCACACCCTACGTCAAGTACAACTACTTCCACAAGGAGCAGAAGAAGGCCTTCCGCGAAGACCCTTTCCGCCAGGAGAACCTGCACTACAACGAGGAGGGGGACTACCTTGTCTGCCCATCCGGCCAGCACATGCGCCGCGTGGCCGAGCGTCTGGCCACAGACCCCTCCGGCCACCGCCATACCCTCACCGTCTACCGTGCCGCCAACTGCGAGAACTGCCCGCTCCACGCCCGCTGTTTCAAGGGATGGGGCGACCGCGAGGTGGAAGTCAACCACAACCTGCGCCGACACAAGGCCCGTGCCCGCGAACTGCTCACCTCGGAGGAAGGGCTACTCCGGCGCAGCCGAAGGCCGATAGAGCCGGAAGCCGTCTTCGGACAGATGAAATACAACAAGCAGTACAAGCGCTTCCGTCACACCGGCAAGACCAAAGTCCACATGGACCTCGGTGTCTTCTTCATCGCTTTCAACCTCCAGAAAATGATCAGGAGGATGCTCTGCAACCTCGGAAACGCCCTTTCTCGGCTTTACAGAAGCCTTTTGGGGACACTTTGGAAATTACCTTGTCTTTCCCGACAGTCTCTTGCCGCCGCCTTGCTATCCCGGTGACAGTGATATAACTGCCCTGGCTCTATAAAATAAAAAAAGAGGGTGCCTTTTGGGACACCCTCACCTTACTAATTTTTTCCGAGTAGCGTACCGCATCTTACCGGATTCTACCGATTGAGGTGTCCTTTTCCGCTCGTAGAGCGGAAAAGGAGCGGATAATAGTGGGGGAAAAGAGGGTTGATTGTTATTCGTCGACGTGGGTCACATGGCCGCGGAGGTCGAACTGAATTTGCAGTCCGTTGGTGAGGGTCACTTCGTAGCCGCCCTTAAGTTTCTCGCAGTCGATGATGAGCTGCTTGGGGAAGCGTTCGACAATGTAGCGGGTGATGTAGCCGGGCACAAGGGTGACGGGCAGACCGTCGGTGCATTTCATTTCTTTCCAGATGCCTTTAGAATCGAACTGGATAATGGTTCCGTCGGTGAGTAGGGCCTCGTACTCTTTGCCGTTGATGTAGGCGAAGTTGATGGCGCATGAGGGCCAGTGCTGCTGGATAAGTTGGACGGCGGGCTTGGGCAGGTTGTCGGGGTCAATGACACGTTTGCGATTTTGGGCATTGACACTGCTGACAAGGAGCGTAAGGGTGAGGAGGGTGAAAAGAATCTTTTTCATGGTGTTTTTTTCGTTGATATGTTGATACGTTGATATGATTAAAGGGGTTTAAGGGTTTTAAAGGTTAAAGGGTTAAATTTTCAAATTTTGAATTTTGAATTTCGAATTTTGAAGTGACCAATGATACGAATGCGCTCGTGTCACAGTTCACTGGTCACAGGTCACTACTAAATTTAAACTTTCAATTTTCACTTTTCTAATTCAGTTCTTCGGACTCGATGGTAACGATGGCTTCCTTGCCGCTGGTGGTACCAGTGTAGAGGTAGCGCAGGCCTCGTTGGGTGGCTTTCAGCATGTTCATCATCTTGACAAAGGATGGGTCGCTGCTGGCGGTGAGCATATCGCGTACAGCATCGTGGTTGTGCTCTGCGCTGTATTGCATCTCGTTGATGTCAAAGAGCATTTCATCGCAGTCGAAATGATAAGTGAAGTAGGCGCTGTCGAGCTCGATGTGTGTGCATATCATGCCTTCAGAGTAGGTGAGAGGCAGTTGAAGCCGTGAGGATTGGAGGATGGATTGGAGGTAGGTCTCAGGGTCGCCGATGTAGGAAGGCATGTTATCGGATAGTTCGTCGCAGGTGAAATGGAGTGTGATGTCGTTAGCTCTTTCGGCGGAGAATACAACATTGAGGTCGGCTTTGGCATTGACGATGGCGTTGAGTAGTTGGCGAAAGCTTTCGTCGCTATTGCCACGATAGTTGTCGAGCATGTATTGGTGGAACTGTTCTTGGTTTTGTTCAAAGGTGGTGGCGTCGAACAGACCTGTCAGCAAGTAATGGAAGGTGACGGTGGTGCCGTTGTAGGTTGCCTCGGTCATGTGGCCCATGGCTCCGAGTGGGATGGGACATTCGTTGTTGAGGCTTTCGACCATCAACTTGAGCTGTTTCTGATAGTCGTTTTGGCAGCCTGTCAAACAAACCCCAAGGCAGAGACTAATGACCAAAAGGAATGTTTTAATGGGTTTATGTGTGAATGTGTTAGTCACTTATCAATTCTTATTTTTCAATTTTTAATTGCATTGCAGTGGACTGGTTGGCAGGCATGCCGTTGAGGAACACCTGTCGGATGCGGGTGTGGAAGTTTTGACCTTCGAGAGGACTCCAACCGCATTTGTACAAGAGGCTGTCGTGGGTGACACGGGTTTCGCCCTGTTCTACAATCACTAGGTCGGCATAGTAGCCCGGGCGGATGAATCCCCGCTGCTGGATGCCGAAGATGGTAGCGGGATTGTGACACATTTTCTCCACAATTAAGGGCAGCCACTCATGAATCACCTCGTCGTGGTCGTCGCGTTCTACAGCTGATGGGTGGAAGAAACCTTCCAACATCATTTGTAGGCTGTGCTGTATGCTGGGGATGCCGCCTGGCGCGTCGAAATAGCGCTGCTGCTTGCTCTCCAGCGTGTGGGGTGCATGGTCGGTGGCGATGGTGTCGATGGTGCCGTCAATGAGTCCGCTCCACAGTGCTAGGCGGTCGTCGTTGCTCTTGATGGCTGGGTTGCACTTAATCTGGTTGCCTAGCGTGGCATAGTCGCGGTCGTCGAACCAAAGGTGGTTGGGCGTCACCTCGGCGGTGATATTCTTTTCGTTCAAAGCCTTGTTGCTCAGTAGCGACAGCTCGGTAGCTGTGCTGATGTGGGCAATATGCAGGCGGGTGCCGTGCTTGCGGGCACGTTCTACCGCTTTGTAGGTCGAAACAAAGCAGGCTTCGGTGTTGCGAATTTTGGGGTGAAGGGCGGCGTTTTCCTGCTCAGTGCCGGCAAATTCCAGTTTGTAGTTGCGCAGGTTGGCCTGAATGATAGATTCCTCCTCGCAGTGGGCAACAATCAGTTTGCGGCTCTCTTTGAACAGTTTCTCCAATGCTGTTTCGCTGCTCACCAGCATGTTGCCAGTGCTGCTGCCAAGGAATAGCTTGATGGCGGCATAGCGGTCGGTGGGGATGCTGAGAAGGTTGTCTATATTGTCGTTGGTGGCACCCAGCATAAAGGCGTAATTCACCGCGCTTTTCTTGGCAGCGATAGCCTCTTTTTCCTCCAAAGCCTCTAGTGTAGTGGTCTGCGGATTGGTGTTGGGCATGTCGATGACAGAGGTCACACCTCCCGCCAGTGCGGCACGACTCTCGGTGGCGAAGTCGGCCTTATCGGGGAAACCGGGGTCGCGAAAATGGACATGGGTGTCGATGATGCCAGGCAGAACGTAGCAACCCTTGGCATCGAACACTTGCGGCTTGCGCAACATGTTCTCGTCACCAACCAAACGACTCTCATGCACGAAAAGGTCCCTTGTCGCCATGGAACCTTCGTTGACAACGATGCCGTTCTTGATTATATAGTCCATCTAGAACTTGCGTTTGCCAGCCCAGTTGCGTGCTGCCACGTAGGCATCGGCGGAGTTGTTGTA
>JAGCYV010000042.1 GCA_017960605.1 Bacteroidales bacterium
ACAATCTTCACCTGGTTGTCCTCGGTGAGGATGTAATCCACGTCGCGCACGAACAGCGTGTAGGCCTTCAGCAGCTGGTCCACCGTGTGCACGCGCTCGCTCTGGATGGCGAAGTCGTTGTATATCTTGTCCTTCGCCTCGGCCTTCTGCTCGGGGGTCAGGTCGGCGTTGTTCTCCACGTCGGCGATGGCGCTTCCGATGTCGGGCAACTGGTAGAAGTTGCGGTCCTCACCCAGGGCGGTCAGGTAGTCCATGCCCTTGTCGGTCAGATCCACCTGGCGGTTCTTCTCGTCAATCACGAAGTACAGCTCGTCGTCGATGATGTGCATGTACTTGTTCTGCTCCTGCATGTAGAAGTTCTCCGTCCGTTGCAGGATGGTGCGGATGCCGGTCTCCGACAGGTATTTGATGAGGGCGTTGTTCTTGGGCAGGCCGCGGTAGGCGCGGAGCAGCTGCTTGGCGCATTCGTCCTCGGGCTTGGGGTCGGGGTTCTCGGCGATGCCCTTCTTGGCGTCGGCCAGTATCTGGGTGCACAGCAGGCGCTGGGCGTTGTACAATTTCTCGATGGTGGGTTTGAATCGGTAGAACTCCTGCTCGTCGTCGTCCTTGCCCGTGGGGCCGCTGATGATGAGGGGGGTACGGGCGTCGTCGATGAGCACCGAATCGACCTCATCGACGATGGCGTAGTTGTGGCCGCGCTGCACCAGCTCCTCGGGGTTGCGGCTCATGTTGTCGCGCAGGTAGTCGAAGCCGAACTCGTTGTTCGTGCCGTAGGTGATGTCGCAGTTGTAGGCCGCCTTGCGCTCGGCGCTGTGGGGCTCGTGCTTGTCGATGCAATCCACCGTCAGACCGTGGAACTCGAACAGCATGCCCATCCATTCCGAGTCGCGCTTGGCCAGGTAGTCGTTCACGGTCACCACATGCACACCCTTGCCGGGCAGGGCGTTCAGATAGACCGGCAGGGTGGCCACGAGGGTCTTACCCTCGCCGGTGGCCATCTCGGCGATCTTGCCGCTGTGCAGCACCACGCCGCCGATCAGCTGCACGTCGTAGTGCACCATGTCCCAAGTGATTTCGTTGCCGCCGGCCATCCAGTGGTTCTTGTACAGGGCCTTGTCGCCCTCGATGGTGATGCTGGCGTGGGTGGCGGCCAGGTCGCGGTCGTGGTCGGTGGCGGTCACCTCCACCGTCTCGTTCTCGGCAAAGCGGCGGGCGGTGTCCTTCACCACGGCGAAGGCCTCGGGCAGTATCTCGTCCAGCACCTTCTGGGTCTTGTCGTAGCTGTGTTTCTCCAGGTCGTCGATGCGCTTGTAGAGGTTCTCCTTCTCCTCCACCGGCATGTCGTATTCCGCCTCGATGCGGTCGTGCAGCTGCTTCAGCTCGGTCTCTTCGGTCTCGACGGCTTTGGCGATACGCTGTTTGAATTCGATGGTCTTGGCGCGCAGTTCGTCGTTGCTCAGGGCTTTGATGGCGGGGTAGGCGGCCAGGGCGGCGTCGAGGAAAGGCTTCACGGCCTTCAGGTCGCGCTGGCTCTTGTTTCCGAAAATCTGGGTCAAAAAGTTTGCCATATCGTTTTTTTCTGTTCTCTTTATCGTATAATAATTATAATAATAGTCATTGACAATCAATGTCCAACGCCGGAAAGCGCGGACAATTTGCCGTTGCAAATATACAAAAAATCCGTGACCTCGGGTAAAAATAATTGCTCTTTGTTCGAGATTACTCCCCGAACATGTCGCTCTGTTTACAATTCGTTCCCCATTCGTGTCACCGTTGCAGAATGACGGTGGAGCGGTAGGCATGCTCGTCGTCGGAGATCATCACCAAGACATAGGCGCCGTCGGGGCGGTCGGTGAGGTCGGCGGCGTAGCGGCCGTCGCCGATGGCGCTGAAGGGCAGCGGCTCCGCGATGCCGTCCATCCCCGCCACATAGAGCTCACGCAGCGGACGTCCGTTCATCACCACGGTGACGCGACCCGACGTGGGGTTGGGATAGAGCACCCTGGTCCACTCCTCCTGCACCACCTCGACCCTGATGGTCGTGTCCTCCGTCACCCTCCGCACATACGGCGTCATGAAAGACGTATCCACATATTTGGCGATACAGGCGTGGTAGCCTCCTCTGGATTGTACATGGATATCCCCGAAAGTGGCATCGGAGGAAAGACGGTTCATAAGATATAAAGTGCTGTCATGAATCGCTAATGGACCCGATATATTAGTTGGGCCATATGCAGAATAAGAGACTCCTCCGATGGCATTCCCCTGATAGTCAAAGATTACGAATCCCAGACCGACATCAGCTATTCGTGGGAAATCAATTGTGCGGCCGGGAAACCGGAAACCTCCTCTGGCTTCAGCCTGAATGAAAATCCTGTTGTTTTTGCATACAATACGGTTCTGCCCAAGAAGAACTGATGGCCACCGCACGATTGAACGTATCTTGGAAGGCACGCGACCATAGGAGTGTAACCGCAAAGAATCATCCAAGAGAAACGACATGACAAACGCATCGTTTTTTAACCGATTCAAAAGCGTTCCTTGATAGGTCAGAATAGAGTAAAATGACGAAGTGTCGGTAATGGATCCACGTTGTGTACTTGCACAAAGAAACATCAAGTTGCTGTCATAGTCAAATGTGATATCATAGAAAATCGAAGTGGATACAGAAAAATTTGAAGGATTAATATTGTCGTCTTCTAACGATATTATATTTTTTGCAAGCAGCGAAGAGTCAAACCTTACCAAAACTCCTTTCAAGATATTTGCATCAGATTTGGTTATAAATAAATTACATGTAGAATCCACCACCAAATAATTGCTATCCGTCGCGTCCAACGTTCCGACTATATATAAATCTCCGTTTTTATCTACTTGGGAATTTATAAAAGGATAGTACAATGCTGTTTGCGACTGAAATACATATCTGTTATTCAATAAGGTACCAAAATGAGGTGCAAACTTGAAAATCTGGAGATATCCATGCCGAGTACTATCAATGGTAATGGTCCCTATTGGGCGGCGGTCGCACCAAAACTTGACGGCACTGATATCTCCGTCTTTTAGGCGATATTGTCCGTTGTAAGGTCCACCATCAGCTCTGTCATTTACGGTTCGGCAGAGATAGACATTGCCTTCGCCATCTATTGCATACGATGGAGATTCTGGAATGTCAGTATATAGAAAATCGTTGGAACCAGAATTAGGGGGATTAACATAGTATATATCCTCCCCGTTGCAATCCAAATAACTCATCTGCAAAAAGTGCTGTTCCAACACATTTCCGTCGAAGCCAAAGATGATCAAGGCCAAGCATCTGTTACCTACACCCTCGGCGCTCATCGGATAGTCGGGTTGGGGATCCCAGTTGGGCTCCACCAATGTATCAAGATAATAGAGATACCAGTTATAATAGGAAGCCAATGGCATGGTGACCAGACAGGCGAACGCTGTGTCGCCCAAAGGCTTAATGTCATGCGGCTGGCTCGGACAGGCGTTCCCGTGAATCACCTTCTTCCATACCATCTCGCCCTCGGGCGAAATCTTGGCTATCAGCACGTCACCATTGTTGGAAGCTTGGCCGTGCGGGGTGACGGGCAGCAACAGTTCGCCCTCCTCCCACCGGCTTTCGAAGTTGAAGGACCCCAGGATATAGAGGTTCCCCAAGCTGTCGGTCACCGACCCCACGATGCTGACATGTTCCCCCGGCGCATACCCCCGCACCCACTCGAACCGGCCCGTCGAATTTCCATTCTGTCCTGCCACGCCACCCAGCACCAGCAGCACCGAAACCAAGAATAAAGCTGTCTTTTTCATATGGTTATGTTTTTATGTTTTCAATTCAGTTTCATTTTGCAAAAGTACGAAAAAAAAATCAACGTTTGTTGATTTTTTTTAGTGACCTGTAATTAGTGACCAGTGACTTTCAATTCCTTTCACCTTTCACCTCTCACCTTTCACCTTAGCTTCTCCTCCCGTTCTCTTCCCGTTCTCCTCTAGTCATCCTCAAGTATGCCTAAAGACACTAAACACTAAACACTGAACACTAAACACTACCCACTTTCCTAGGCAATGACCTAGTACTTTCTATATAGTCATTACTAGGTCAATACTAGGTCAATACTAGGTCATAACGGATTCAAGGCTTAGTATCAGCGGATTATGAGTGTTTGCCTATGTTAAATATAAATTTATTCTTTACGTTACGGAAAAAATGATTATATTTGCAAATTCGCTTCTTTGTGTGAAGCGGGGATATATTATTGCAAATAAATGTATTATGAGACATATATCGTTTGACGAGGTGAAGGAAATCGTTTTCCGCGGCGCGAAGTTCGAGCTGGCGGAGAGCGAATTGCAGGAGGTGGAGCGCTGCCACAACTTCCTGAGGGAGTTTGCCGCCGAGAAGGTGATTTACGGCATCAACACGGGCTTCGGCCCTATGGCTCAGTGGAGGGTGGATGACAAGTACCTGAGCGACCTGCAGTACAACATCATCCGCAGCCACTCGACGGGTGCGGGGGAGCCGCTGGAGGATATGTATGTGAAGGCTGCCATGGTGGCCCGCACCACCAACCTGATGCAGGCCCGCAGCGGCGTGCACCCCAGCGTGGTGCTGCTGCTGAAGGAGTTCATCAACCGCGGCATCTATCCTTTCATCCCGCAGCACGGGAGCGTGGGAGCCAGCGGCGACCTGGTGCAGCTGGCGCATATCGCCCTGACGCTGATAGGCGAGGGCAGGGTGCACTACAAAGGCGAGTGGCGTCCGAGTGCCGAGGTGCTGATGGAGTGCGGCCTGGAACCGCTGAAGATATACATCCGCGAGGGCTTGAGCATCACCAACGGCACGTCGGTGATGACGGGCGTCGCGATGGTGAACCAGGTGTATGCCGAGCGGCTGCTGGAGCACTCGCTGCTGGCCGCCGTGTGGATGAACGAGATTGCCGCGAGCTATGACGACTGGATGGCCGACGAGCTGAACGGCGTGCGCCGCCAGCGCGGACAGCAATACACGGCCCGCCGCATGCGCGAGCTGGCCGAGGGCAGTCGTTGCCTGACCAAACGCGAGCACCACCTCTACAGCGAGGAGCAGAAGGGCAAGACCTACTTCGAGCACAAGGTACAGGCCTACTATTCGCTGCGCTGCACGCCCCAGATACTGGGCCCCGTCTATGACACGCTGATGAACAGCCGCGAGGTGCTGGAGAACGAGTACAACTCGGCCTGCGACAACCCCATCGTCGACCCCGTGGCCAAGAACGTGTTCCACGGCGGCAACTTCCACGGCGACTATATCTCGCTCGAGGCCGACAAGGTGAAGATAGCCGTCACACGGCTGGCGATGACCGCCGAGCGGCAGATGAACTACCTGTTCCACGACCGCATCAACGGCATCCTGCCGCCGTTCCTGAACATGGGGACGCTGGGCCTGAACTACGGCATGCAGGCCTGCCAGTTCACCGCCACCTCCACCACGGCCGAGTGCCAGACGCTGTCGATGCCCAACTACGTGCATTCGATACCGAACAACAACGACAACCAGGACATCGTCTCGATGGGCACCAACAGCGCGCTGCTTTGCAAGCGCGTCATCGACAACGCCTACCAGGTGATGGCCATCCACATGATAGCCCTGGCGCAGGCCACCGACTGCCTGAAGAAGGCCGGCAAGCTGTGTCCCGCCAGCAAGGCGATGTACGACAAGGTGCGTGGTATCATCCCGCTGTTTGTCGAGGACACGCCGTTCTACGAGGAGATAGCGAAGGTGGAAGACCTTCTGAGAGGTTCATGTTTATAGGTTATTGAAAGAATGGAATACGCACTTGTTACCGGAGCATCGAGAGGGATAGGACGGGCGGTGGCCGAAAGGCTGGCGCAGGACGGGATGCCCGTGGTCATCAACTATAAGAGCAACGCCACCGCCGCCGAAGAGACGAAGAAAGCCATCGAGGAGGCGGGCGGCGTGTGCGAGCTGCTGCCGTTCGACACCTCAGACCCCAAGGCCATCGAGGCCGCCGTGGAGCAGTGGCAGGAGAAGCACCCGGACGACTATGTGTCGGTGCTGGTGAACAATGCCGGCATCCGGCAGGACAACATACTGGTGTTTATGACCGACGAGCAATGGCATTCGGTGCTCGACACCACCCTCAACGGATTCTTCTACCTGACGCGCCGTGTGATGAAGGATATGATGACCCACCGCAACGGACGCATCGTCAATGTGGTGTCGCTCAGCGGCCTCAAGGGCATGCCCGGCCAGACGAACTACAGCGCCGCCAAGGCCGCCGTCATCGGCGCCACCAAGGCGCTGGCGCAGGAGGTGGCACCCCGCAAGGTGACGGTCAACGCCGTGGCCCCGGGATTCATCGCCACCGACATGACCAAGGAACTGGACGAGGGCGAGCTGAAGAAGCTTATCCCCGTGGGCCGCTTCGGCAAGCCCGAAGAGGTGGCCTCGCTGGTGAGTTTCCTGGCCTCGAAGGAGGCAGCCTATATCACTGGACAGGTGGTCTCAATCAACGGAGGTTTATATACATGAGAAGAGTAGTAATCACAGGAATCGGCATCTGGTCATGCCTCGGGAAGAACGTCGAAGAGGTGCGCCAGTCGCTATATGAGGGCAAGTCGGGCATCGGCATCGAGGAAGCCCGCAAGGACTACGGCTACCAATCGATCCTGACGGGCATCGTGGAGAAGCCTGTGCTGAAAGGGCTGCTCGACCGCCGTCTGCGGGCCGGCATGAGCGAGGAGGCGGAGTATGCCTTCATGGCTTCGAGAGAGGCATTCCAGATGGCTGGCATCGATGACGAATACCTGCTGAAGAACGAAGTGGGTGTGCTGATGGGCAACGACTCGTCGGCCAAGGCCACCGTGGAGAGCCACACGCTGATGCTGGAGAAGCATGACTCGGCATTGCTGGGCAGCGGCTGGATCTTCCAGAGCATGAACTCGACGGTGAACATGAACATGAGCACCATCTTCCACCTGCGCGGCATCAACTTCAGCGTGAGTGCCGCCTGTGCCAGCGGCAGCCATTCCATCGGAATAGGGGCCATGTTTATCCGTCAGGGCTTGCAGGACATGGTGCTCTGCGGCGGAGCGCAGGAGACGAACCTCTACAGCATGGCTTCGTTCGACGCCCTGGGTGCGTTCAGCAAGCGCATGGATGAGCCGACGAAAGCCTCGCGCCCCTTCGACCGCGACCGCGACGGCCTGATACCCAGCGGCGGCGCGGCGGCTTTGGTGTTGGAGGAATACGAGCACGCCGTGAAACGCGGAGCGAAGATTCTGGGCGAGGTGTGCGGCTACGGCTTCTCGAGCAACGGCGGCGGTATCTCGCAGGCCAGCGACGACGGCAGCGCTTTGGCGATGCACCGTGCGTTGCAGGATGCCAGGTTGGAGGTGGATGACATCGACTACGTGAACGCCCACGCCACCTCGACGCCGCAGGGCGACCTCTACGAGGCCAAAGCCCTGGGACGCCTGTTTGAGGGGCACCGTGCCTGGATCAGCTCGACCAAGAGCATGACGGGACACGAGTGCTGGATGGCCGGTGCCAGCGAGGCGGTGTATAGCCTGCTGATGATGCACGGCGGCTTCGTGGCTCCCAACATCAACTTCGAGAACCCCGACGAGGCCAGCGCCCACCTGAAGCTGGCCACCAGGACCATCGAGACAAAGGTCGAAACGGTGCTGAGCAACAGCTTCGGCTTCGGTGGCACCAACTCGGCGCTGGTTTTGAGAAAGTTATAAGTCAAAAATTAAGAGTCAAAATACATGTATCTAAACCCTAAACTGAAAGAAGCGTACGGCAAGGAACATCTGACTGCCCGAGAGGCACAGGAGAAGGCAGAATGGATTGCCTGGGGACCGGTGGTGTTCCAGGTGAGCCGACTGATGAAGAAGTTCGGCATATTGGAAATGTTGCGCGACAGCGACGACGGGATGACCGAGGCCGAGATAGCGGAAGCTGCAGGGCTGAGCCGCTATGCCGCCAAGGTGATGCTGGAGGCCAGTCTTTGCATCGGTACCGTTCTGATAGACACGGAGACCGACCGTTACAGCCTCAGCAAGACGGGCTGGTTCTTCATTACCGACCCCGCCACGAATGTCAATATCGACTTCAACCACGATGTGAACTACGAAGGGTGGTTCCGCCTGGAGGAGAGCCTCAAGGAAGGCCGCCCCGCGGGTCTGGAACACTTCGGACCGTGGCCGACGGTATATGAGGGATTGTCGCAGCTTCCGCCCCAGGTGCAGAAGAGCTGGTTCGGATTCGACCACTTCTACAGCGACAGCTCGTTCCAGCAGGCTTTGAAGATTGTCTTTGAGAACAAGCCGAGGACGCTGCTCGACGTGGGTGGCAACACGGGCCGTTGGGCGCTGCAATGTGTGGGATATGACAAGGAGGTGTGGGTGACCATCGTGGATCTGCCGCAGCAGCTGGAGATGATGCGCCGCGACACAGCCGGCAAGCCCGGTGCCGACCGCATCGACGGCTACGGCATGAATCTGCTTGACGCCAGCCAGCCTTTCCCTACCGACAAGCACTACGACGCCATCTGGATGAGCCAGTTCCTCGACTGCTTCGGCGAGGAGGAGATTGTGAGCATCGTGAGCCGTGCGGCGAAGATTATGGATGCCGACAGCCGCCTCTACATCATGGAGACCCTGTGGGACCGCCAGCGTTTCGAGCCGGCCGCCTTCTGCCTGACGATGACCAGCCTCTATTTCACCGCCATTGCCAACGGCAACAGCAAGATGTACCACTCGGAGGATTTGACTCGCTTGGTGGAGAGGGCCGGATTGCAGGTGGAGACCATCCACGACAACCTGGGACAGGGACACAGCATCATGGTATGCCGAAAGCTGTAAAGAGATAAGGAAACCCTATCAACGTATCAACATATCAACGTATCAACAATTAGTATGACAAGACAGGAAATTGAAGATAAAGTGAAGAACTTCCTCGTGGAAGAACTTGAGTTTGACGAGGAAAACATCAAACCCGAAGCACGGCTGAAGGAGGACATCGGAGTGGATAGCCTCGACTTCGTCGATATCGTGGTGATTGTCGAAAAGACTTTCGGGTTCAAGATTGTAGCCGAAGAGATGAAAACCATAAAGACCTTCGGCCAGTTCTGCGACTACATAGAGACCAAGATTCAGGCGTAAAGGGTGCAGGAACCGGCACATAGCGAGTGGACAGGCCGTACCGACGGTAGCCCCTTCATGCAGAGGGCATTGATAGTGCTCTTCAAGGTGGTACCGTTGGAGGTTATCTATGGCGTGATGGCGCTGGTGGTGCCTTTCTATATGGTGTTTAACCGTAAGGGTTACAAGGCTATGTACAACTTCTTCTGCCGCAGGGTGGGGAAGGGGCCGTTGGCTGCTGTGTGGCATGTGTATCTCAACCACTTTGCTTTCGGACAGGTGGTGCTCGACCGATTTGCCTCCTATGCCGGGCACCGGTTCAAGATCACGGTGGAGGGCAACGAGCATTTCCTGCGGCTGACGGAGCAGGAGGGTGGATTCCTGATGCTTTCGTCGCATGTGGGAAACTATGAGCAGGCGGGCTACACGCTACGGTCGGACCGCAAGCAGTTCTACGCCCTCATCTATGCCGGCGAGTCGAAGGTGGTGATGAATGGCCGCCGGGGACGTTTCGCCGACAAGCAGATCAACATGATTCCCGTGCTGCCCGATATGTCGCACCTGTTCCGTATCAATCAGCTCCTCGACGAGGGCCAGATTGTCAGTATGCCTGCCGACCGATGCTTTGGCTCGGCCAAGAGTGTCGTCTGCGACTTCATGGGGGCTCCTGCCAGATTCCCGTTGGGACCTTTCGCCACCGCCGTGCAGAAAGAGGTGCCGGCGCTGGCCGTCGCCGTGATGAAAGAAGGGGTGCGGAAATACAAGGCCTATGTGATTCCGCTGCACGACGGAGAAGGCAGCCGCAGGGAAAGGATGGAGCGGATGGCCAAGGAGTTTGCAGCCGCGCTGGAAGGGATTGTCCGCCGCTATCCGCATCAATGGTACAACTATTATGAGTTCTGGGATGGAGAATGAGTACGACATATTGACCCTTCTGCCCCAGCGGCCTCCGATGGTGATGGTCAGCCGGTTGCTGCATTGCGATACGGTGCTCACAACTACCGAGTTGGACATCCAGGAGGACAATATTCTGGTGGAGAATGGCTGCCTGTCGGAGATAGGACTCATAGAGAACATTGCCCAAACCTGCGCCGCCCGTATGGGATACATCAATCTCTCGTCCGGCAAAGAGGTGAGGGTGGGGGTGATAGGTGCCTTGCGTGACATCGAGATACACCACCTGCCGCCGGTGGGTGCCACGATAGAGACAAGGATAGAGGTGAGCGACGAGGTATTCGGAATGACATTGGCTCAGGCCTCCTCACGTTGCGGAGATGTGCTGTTGGCCAGTGGAACAATAAAGATTGCATTGTTGTGAGCAACATATTGAGCATAAAGAAAGAACTGGATATCCGCTTCAGCGAGGTGGATTCGATGGGTGTGGTGTGGCACGGAAGCTACATGCTCTACCTGGAGGACGCCCGCGAGGCTTTCGGACAGAAATACGACCTGGGTTATCTGCGCTTCTTCGGAGAGGGCTATTATGCTCCGCTGGTGGATGTGCAGTTGCAATACAAGCAGCCCATCATCTACGGCATGCATCCCGAGGTGGAGATTGTCTATCATCCCACCGATGCCGCCAAGATTGTGTTTGACTACTGCATCACCGACGGTGACCGCCTTCTGGCTACGGCGCATACCGTGCAAGTATTCATGGACAAGGAGTACAAACTTGTGCTGGGAAATCCTCCGTTTTTTGAAGAGTGGAAGAAAAAGTGGTTATAGGTTATGGTAATTAAACTGGCGGATAACATATACTCTCCTTTGGGAGCCACCACACGTGCCAACTACGATGCCGTGATGGAGGGTCGCACCATGCTGCGGCAATACTCGCTGCCCGACGGTTCACTCTACACCGCGTCGCTCTTCCCAGAAGAGGAACGCCACGATGGCGAAACATATACTTTTTTCGAGCAGCTGTGCATCGTTTCCGCCTCGGACGCCATCGCCCGTGCGGACATCGACCCCAGTTCCGACCGTGTGCGGTTCTTCCTCTCCACCACCAAGGGCAATGTGTACCTGCTGGCCGAGGGTAAAGAGGAACGCGCCCTGTTGGGCACATCGGCCACGTTGATATGCCGCCATTTCGGCAACCCCAATCCGCCGGTGGTCATCAGCAACGCCTGTATCAGCGGTGTGAGTGCCCAGATTGTCGCCATGCGGAGCATCGAGGCGGGCCTCTGCGACACAGCTGTCGTCATTGGCTGCGATGTGCAGTCGGAGTTCATCATCAGCGGGTTCCAGTGTCTGCATGCCCTCTCTCCCGACCCATGCCGACCCTTCGACCGCGACCGATGCGGTCTGAACCTCGGCGAAGCGGCTGCAACGATAGTCTATAGTGGCCAGTGGCCAGCGACCAACGGTCATCCATGGGTGGTGGCGGCCGGTGCCATGTGCAACGATGCCAACCATATCTCGGGACCCTCCCGCACAGGTGAAGGTTCCTACCGTTGCCTCCAAGCGTTGGATATCAACCCCTCTGAGATTGCTTTTGTGTCGGTGCATGGCACTTCGACGCTCTATAACGACGAGATGGAGAGTATCGCCCTCGAACGTGCAGGTCTCTCCGATGTGCCGCTTTTCAGTCTGAAGGGCATCTATGGCCACACCATGGGGGCCGCTGGCGTGCTGGAGACCATCCTCTCCATGCAGGCCGTTGAGCACGGGGTGGTCTTTGGCACCCGTGGATTCGAGCATGTCGGTGTCAGCGGCAAAGTCACCGTCAGTGCCGACGCCCGCACTACCGACCGCCACAGCTTTGTCAAGCTCATGTCCGGCTTTGGCGGATGTAATGCGGCGATGCTCTTCAAAGCGTGTCCTCCCGCAGAGGAGTTTGTGACAAATGCTCAGTCGCCAGTGTCCAGTGAATCCACGCAGGCCGGCAGCACACTGACCCGCATAAGACTTACCCCTTCCGACGGAGATCTCGCCGACCTTTATCGCACCCATGTGGGCGACTATCCCAAGTTCTTCAAGATGGACCCCTTGGCCCGTCTGGGCTTCGTGGCAAGCGAGATGCTGAAGAAACTCAAGTCTGAAAACATGGCACAAGACACTTCTTACGGAGTACTGCTGTTCAACCGGTCCTCCTCGTTGGCCGACGACAAAGCCTATCAGGCCACTATCGCCGACCATGCCAACTTCTTCCCGTCGCCATCCCTGTTTGTCTATACCCTTCCCAACATCGTCACCGGCGAGATAGCCATCCGCAACCATTTCCAGACCGAGACCAATTTCATGGTGCTTGACAGTCTCCGTCCCCGCGTGATAGCCGAGCAGGCCGCTTTGGCCGCACAGCATTCGGCCATGATTACAGGCTGGGTCGATTACATGGACGACAGCCATTATCAAGCCATCCTGCTGATGGTACCGCAAGGGACTGCCATGGAAACCATTGAAGAGAAAATCAATCAAATAATTCAATAAATTATTCATTCACATGGAAGAACTTATTCTGCAACTGAAGAAACAGATTATCGAAGTGCTCAACCTCGAAGACGTCCATCCTGAGGATATCGACGAGAACGCCCCCCTCTTCGGCAACGAAGGCTTGGGTCTCGACAGTATCGACGCACTCGAACTCATCGTCCTCATGGAGAAGAACTACGGTATCCGTCTGCAGGACCCCAACCAGGGCAAGGAAATCTTCAAGTCGGTGGCTGTCATGGCCGATTACATCAGCAAAAACCGCACCAAGTAAGCAAGGATGAACAACATCCTCATCACAGGGGCTGGTATCGTGTCGGCCATCGGTGTCGGCAAGGAGGAGACTCTCCGTTCGTTGCTTGAGCAGCGCAGCGGCATACGTCCGGTGCATTACCTCAAGACCGACCACCACGAATTTCCCGTGGGCGAGGTGCAACTCTCCAACGACGAGATGTGCGCCCTCCTCGGCATCGACCCGCAGGCCCAACCCACCACGCGCACCGCACTGATGGGTATGGTGGCTTTGAAGGAAGCCTTGGAACAATCGGGTCTTACCTCCGACATGTATCCATCCATTCCTCTCATTTCTGGCACCACCGTCGGCGGTATGGACAAGAGCGAGCAGTATTACATGGACTTCCTCGAGAACGACAGCCGCAACGAGTACATCCGTACCCACGACTGCGGCGCCTGCACCGAGATGATGGCCGACCATTTCGGCCGCTTCCGTATGCTGACCACCCTCTCCACCGCCTGCTCGTCGGCAGCCAACGCCGTGATCACCGGTGCCGAGCTCATCCGTGCCGGTCAAGCCGACTGTGTGGTGGTGGGCGGCACCGAGGGCATCACCAAGTTCCACCTCAACGGCTTTGCGTCGTTGATGATTCTCGACAAGGACCCCTGCCGCCCATTTGATGCTTTGCGTGCCGGTCTCAATCTCGGCGAGGGTGCCGCCTGGCTGGTTCTTGAGACCGAGGAGCATGCACGCCGCCGTGGGGTCAAGCCGCTGATGCGACTGGCTGGCTATGGCAACGCCTGCGACGCTTTCCATCAGACGGCTACTTCGGCCGACGGCGAAGGTCCCTACCGGGCCATGAAGCAGGCCCTCGAGAGTGCCGGCATCGCCCCCGGTCAGGTGGATTATATCAACACCCACGGCACCGGCACCGGCAACAACGACCTCACCGAGAGCGTGGCTATGCGTCGTCTGTTCGGCGACCAGGTGCCGCCGTTCTCTTCCACCAAAGCTTTTACCGGACACACAACCTCGGCTTCGGGCACTATCGAAGCTGTCATCTGCATGCTAGCCATGCAACACGGATTCCTGCCTATCAATCTGCGTTTCAAGGATGCCGGCGAGGGCCTGACGCCTGTACATGAGCCCACCCAGAAGGCGCTGCGGTATGTCCTCAGCAATGCCTTCGGTTTCGGTGGCAACGACAGCGCGCTGCTCTTCGAGCAAATTGAAAATGAAAAATTGAAAATTGAAAATTTGCAGCCGCAGAGAGTATATCTTCTTTCTGCCGCGCAGATTTCGGCGCAGGAGCCGTTGTGCGACGACTGGAAGGACAATCCCATACATCTCACCGAGCCGCTTACCCGCAGCCGTGAGGCCGACTACAAGCAGTTTATCCCGCCCCTTGAGGCCCGTCGTATGGGACGCATCCTCAAGCGTGCCATCGCCACCGCCTGCACCGCCATGAATGATGCAGGGGTAGGCACTCCCGAGGCCATCATCACGGGTACTGGATTGGGATGCATCGAGAACACCGAGATTTTCCTCGATGCCCTCTGCCGTCAGGGTGAGGACCAGATGATGCCCACCCGCTTCATGTCCTCCACCCACAACACCATGTCCTCCATCGTGGCCATCAACCTGCATGCCAACGGCTACAATGCCACCTATGCCCACAACACCGTCTCGTTCCAGAGCGCCTTGATGGACGCCCTCTTGCAGTTGCGTCGCGGTGCGGTGCATAACGCTATGGTCTGTGCCCACGACGAGATGACGCCCTCCTACCATGCATTGCTTTGCAAGGGCGGATACCTGAAGGGCAAGCGTGCCGCCGAGTGCGCCGTCAGCATGATGCTGGCCACCGGGAACAACGGCCGTGCCATCTGCGAGGTGGCCGGCATGCGCATGCTCTATCGACCCACCGAGGCCGAGAAACAGCAGGCCCTCGACGAACTCTGTGGCGGCGGAGCCGATATTGTCGATGGCTACCCCGACCTTTTCGGTGTCAATTACACCACGCCCGCCCTCGACCTCTATGCGGCTGCCCACCTCATGGGTGACCGTCCTGTGGTGGTGCGCTACTGTGACGAAAACCATTATTCATTGATACTCCTCAAACCATGTGGCGACTGCTGATACTCGTGTGCATCCAGACCGCCTTCCTCAGCGGAGGACAGGTGCTGCTCAAACTGGCATTGGCCCAGCTGCCTAAGTTCAGTTGGACGTGGTCCTACTTCCGTGCCGTGCTCACCGACTGGTGGCTCGCCGCCTGCGGCCTCTCTTTCGGTGCCGCCACGGTGCTCTGGCTCTATATCCTCAAGCACTTCCCCTTCTCGCAGGCCTATCCGCTTACGGCGCTGGGCTACATCTTCGGCATGGTGGCCGCCATCCTCGTCTTTGGCGAGAGCGTCCCCTTCAGCCGCTGGATAGGCGTGGTGCTTATCGTCGTCGGTTGTTTCTTTATCATGCGCTAAAAAATACCGTAATGGACAAATCGCTTATATTCAGCATTGACAAGGTATCAACTCCGTCTCACCTCCGTCTCAACTCCGTCTCAACTCCGTCTCACCTCCGTTGGCGAACGGAGGTGAAACGGTGGAGAGGTGCAGTGGCAACGGTGGTGATGCTTTGTCTCTGTCTGACCATGCAGGCCCAATCGGAGACCTTCACGGGAGCCCAGCGCTCCGAGGTGCTGACGGCCATTGCTGCCGCCCAGCAACCCAAGCCGGGGAAGACGCTGAACTACAGCTTCCGGCAGACCAAGCACTCGCGCCTGTTGGCCGAAGATGCGGTGTCGAAAGGCAACCTTACCCTCGGCGACCGCACCATGCAATGGCGATACACAGAACCCAACGACTTCACCCTCGTGGTCGAGGGCGACTCCATCTATACCGTCGTCGGTGGCAAGCGCAGCAGCTTTTCGGGTAACGCCGACCGCATGACGCGTGGATTGGCTCAGATGATGATGCAGATGACCGACGGCACGAGCTTGGCCGACGAACGGGTATTCGAGACTGTGCTCACCGAGGAGTCCAGCTGCTACCGTGCCCTGCTGACCCCCAAGCGGCGGGATATGCGACGCATGATGCAGCAAGCCGAACTGACATTCGACCGCAAGAGCATGTGCATCAAGAGCGTGCGACTGGTGGAGAAAGATGGATATACGCAAATCGATTTCACACGGCAATGAAGGTATTGGAAGAGTTGTTTAAAGTGGAACGGGCTGCCTTTGAGGATGTTGAAGGCACCCTGCGCGTGGCGGCCACCCTGTCGGCCCGCCGCGACAGTGCGGTCTATCGCGGTCACTTCCCTGGCAGCCCGGTGACACCGGGTGTGGCTATGATCGGTGCAGTGGTGGAACTGTTGTCGCAGGTGTCGGGCAAGGTCTTGTCGCTCCGCAAGGTGAACAATGTGAAATATTTGGGGATGATGAGCCCGGATGATGTGGATGGAGCCACTCTGGCAGCCACCCTCACCCCCGACGGCATCGCCGCAGCCACCTATACCAAAGGCGACACCACCTACGCCAAGATGAAACTCACCCTCACCGATAAACACTAAACACTGAACACTTGAAATGACCTACTGCATCGTCATACCGACCTACAACAACAGCCGTACCGTGGCCGACATCGTCGGGCGTTCGCTGGCGGTGTGCCCTTACGTGATGGTGGTCAATGACGGCAGCAGCGACGATACCCTGCGGCAGTTGGAGCCGTTCGGGGAACGCATACAACTGATTACCTATGCCCGCAACCGAGGCAAGGGCTATGCGTTGAAACGCGGCCTTTCCGCCGCCCGGCGGGCGGGATACGATTTCGCGGTCACCATCGACTCCGACGGTCAGCACCGCCCCGAAGAGATACCCGGCCTAGTAGAGGCGGCTCTCGCTGCCGGCACCGACAAGGTGCTGGTGGTGGGCAACCGCTTCTCCGCACAGTCCGAACCAGTGCAGGGGATGCCCTCGGGCAACTCCTTTGCCAACCGCTTTTCCAACTTCTGGTTCCGCTTGCAGACGGGTGTCCGTCTGACCGACACGCAGAGCGGCTACCGGCTCTATCCGCTTCACCATCTGCCTTGTCTCGGTCTCTTGACAGCCCGTTACGAGAGCGAACTGGAGTTGCTGGTCTTTTCTGCCTGGCGTGGAGTGAGGCTGCTGAGCGTGCCGGTCAGCGTGATCTATCCCGACGACCGTGTCAGCCACTTCCGGCCCTTTGGAGATTTCTTCCGCATCTCCGTTCTCAACACGCTCCTCTGCCTTGGAGCCTTGTTTTACGGATACCCCCGCATGCTCCTAACTAAACACTAACCACTGAACACTGAATATGACCAAGTTCCTCCTGCGCATACACGACTACCTGACGGCCCATCGCATCGTTGCGGTGGTGTCGCTCGTCGTGATGCTTGTGGCAGGAGTGCTGTTGGCTTTGCAACTCCATTATGAGGAAAATATAGCCCGTTTCCTGCCCACCGACAAGGGCAACGAGAAGCAGGCCGCCGTTTATAATGCGCTGGGTGACCAGGGGCAGATCACTGTCATTTTCCGTCCTGTGGAGGAGGCGGGCGACGACGAGGTGATGGATGCCATCGACGCCTTTGCCGAGCAGTTCGCCCGGATTCGTCCCGACATCGCCCTCCAGGCCCGTGCCGACGAGAGCGATGCGATGGTAGCCATCGAGGAGTTGAGGGACAATATTGCCCTCTATTTGACGGCCGCCGACTATGAGAGAATCGATTCCCTGCTGAGCAATCCCGACTTTGTCGCCACCCGTATGGGTGAGGTGAAGCAGACGCTCGGAATGCCGTTGCCCGAGATGGTTACCGACATGCTGGTGGCCGACCCGCTGGGACTATTCACTCCGGCCCTCAGCCGTTTGCAGGCCCTCAGCCCCAGCAGCCGCTATGTGGTGACCGACGGCTATGTGATGGATGGAGAGGGGAGAGGCTATGCGTTCATGGCAAGTCCCTACAATGCCAGCGATACCCGACGCAACGGACGCTTGGCCAAGGATATCGCTGAAGCTATTGATTCCATCAGTGGTCAGACTCCTGTGGTCTCTGTTTCTGCTGTGGGTGCTCCGCTCATCGCCGTTACCAACGCCAACCAAATCAAGCGCGACAGCCTGCTGGCGATGCTGCTCTCGTTGGTGCTTATAGCCATCATCCTGTGGCGTTCGATGGGGCATCGGCGCAACATCCTGTGGATGGCCTTCTCCATCGCCTGCGGATGGCTGTTCGCATTGGCGGTCATCGCCATCTTCAAGACGGAGATATCAATCATAGTGGTGGGTATCGGCTCGGTGCTTGTCGGCATTGCGGTCAATTACCCGTTGCATTATCTGGAACACCTGAAAGACCATCCAGACCGTCGTGAAACCCTGCGCGAGATGGTGGAACCGCTGGTGACGGGCAATATCACCACCGTAGCGGCATTCGCCTGCCTGGTGTTTGTCAAAGCGGAAGCGATGCGCGACCTCGGCCTCTTTGGTTCGCTGATGCTGGTGGGGACCATCGGATTCACTATGATATTCCTGCCGCTGTGGGCGAAGGGAGGCAAGCGGAAAGCCGAAGAGTCGAAGAGTCAAAGAGTCGAAGAGTCGAAGAGTAGGAATATGCCGGCATGGGTATTCTGGGTGATGGCGGGCATTACTGCCGTACTGGGATATTTCAGCACGAAGGTGGAGTTCGATTCCGACCTCCATAATATCAACTTCATGACCGCCCAGCAGCAGACAGACCTTGACCTGCTCGGCAACTCGGTGGGGGAGGGCGAACTGACCTATGTGGTCAGCGAAGGCCGCACCCTCGACGAAGCCCTCCGCGCCAACGACAGCCTTCAGCTGCCGGGAGTGGGTGTATTGATGCCGTCGCTCGGCCGTCAGCAGGAGTCGCTGGAACGCTGGAATCGTCTGAAAGAAAAATACCCCGATCTGGGCAGACAGGTGACCCGTGAGGCTGTCCGTGCGGGATTGGCCGACGATGCCTTCGAACCCTTCTTACGCACGCTGTCGGCCGACTATGAGGCGGCAGAACCTTCGTTGGAGAGTGCTGCGGGAGCGTTGGCGAAGAACTATATCTTGAAGACCGACACCGGCTACTACGTGGTGAACTACATACATTCAAACACTCAAACAATCAAACAATCAAGCAATAACAGCTTTGCCTTTACCCAGAAGGATGTCGGCAGTGGTTTGGTCAATGCCCTCAACGGTGACTTCAACTATATCCTCTATGTCTGCTCGTTTGTCGTCTTCGCGTTCCTGTGGCTCGCCCTTGGTCGTTTCGAGTTGGCCTTGCTGGCATTCCTCCCGATGGCCATGGGTTGGCTGTGGATTCTGGGGTTGATGGCCCTGTTGGGCATCAAATTCAATATCGTCAATATCATTCTGGCTACCTTCATCTTCGGTCAGGGTGACGACTACACCATCTTCATCACCGAAGGACTGCTCTACGAGAACGCCACCGGCAAACGTCGGCTGAAGGAATACCGCCGCAGCGTCATTATATCGGCGTTGCTGATGTTCGCCGGTATCGGCACCCTGCTGACGGCCCGCCACCCTGCCTTGCGTTCGTTGGCCGAGGTGGCCGTCATCGGTATGGGATGTGTGGTGCTGATGGCCTGCGTGGTGCCGCCGGTAGTGTTCCGATGGCTTACGCAGCGGCACGGGCACCCCCGCCGCTATCCGATCACCGTCGGACGAATTCTGATTACGGTGGTGCCGTTGATCGTATTCATCTTGTTTGCCCTTGTGGTGGCTACGCCGGTGACCGTGGTCTATTTACTGCTGCCGATGGAGAAACGCCGCAAGCGCGACAGTTTCCACCATTTTATCTGCGGAGTCATGCGGATGGGAGCCAAGTTGATGCCGCGAGTCGATTTCCGGATAGAGAATCCCCACGGCGAGGACTTCAGCAGGCCCGCTGTCATTGTGGCCAACCATCAGTCGCACCTCGACTTGCTCAGCATCCTCATGCTTACCCCCAAGGTGGTGGTGCTCACCAAGAACTGGGTGTGGCGCAATCCTCTCTATGCCCATATCATCCGCTATGCGGAATACCTGCCGGCAGAGGCGGGATACGACAACCTGATGCCCAAGCTCCGCGACTTGGTGGAGCGCGGCTATTCCATCATGGTGTTCCCCGAGGGAACTCGCAGCATGGACGGCCAGGTGCATCGCTTCCACAAAGGGGCGTTCCTCCTTGCCGAGGAACTGGGGTTGCCGTTGCTGCCGGTCTTCATCCATGGAGCCTACGACGTGTGGCCCAAGACCGAGAGCCTCATCACTCCCGGCCAGATCACCGTCGGCATCGGGCAACGCTGCCATGAAGACAGTCGCGCTATGCGACGCCTCTTCGAGCAGGAACTGGCCGCCATGCGTGACCGGTTGGAGACGCCGGAATACAAAAGCCGAATAGAACAATACCAGTACCTGTACAAGGGTAGGGAAGTGTGGAGGAACAGGCCGCGAAAGGAGGTGTCCGCATGAACAGCGTCTGCATCATGGGCGGAGGCCTCAGCGGTCTGATGACGGGTGCCCTTCTCGCCAAGGAGGGGATGCGGGTCACCGTGCTGGAGAAGAACGCCATTCTCGGCGGTGGCTTGCAGAGTTTCCGACGCGGAGATTATCATTTCGACACCGGCATGCATTGTTTCGGCGGCATGGGTGAGGATGGCCAGATACGCCTCATCTGCCGTTATCTGGGCATCGAGGACCGCGTGGAGACCGTGCCCCGATGTGACACCCTCATGGATACCGGCAGCGGCCTTCGACTGACGTTGCCCTTTGGGCCGCGTGCATGGGTCTATCGCTGGAGTCGTGCGATTGGCGCTTTGCTGGGCAAGGAGTTGGAACCCGGGGTCAGGAAGCAGCTCAAGCACTACCTCGAGACCATGTACAACCTCACCTGCCAAGAACCGCTCTACCACCTGCGCCCGACCGACGACAACTACCGCATGCCCGACCTTACCCTCTCGGCAAAGGAATTGATAGACAGCAGCATCGAACTACCCCTGCTGCGCTCCATCATGCCCTATCTCTCGCTCTTCTATGCTGGACGCGAGGATTCGCCGGCCATGCTCCATTCTTTGATCAGCTGCTCCCATATCAACGGAACCTATACCTTCAAGCACGGAAGCCTCTCGTTTGCCAACCTTCTCGCCGATGTCATCAGACAGGCTGGGGGAGAGGTGCACACCTCCGAAGAGGTGACGGCAGTGGATATAGACGGCCGTCAGGTCGTCTGCGTGAGGACCGCGAAGGACACCTATACCGCCGATGCCTATATCAGCGCGTTGCCGGTTACCCGTCTGCTGGAGCTGACGCCCCGGTCGGCTTTCTCGCCGGCATTCCGCAACCGCATCTCCTCGGCTCCGCTGTCCTATTCCGCCTTCAGCGTCTTTGTGGGATTGCAGCCGCGAGCCCTCTGCTTCAACCGCGAAGCCTACTATTGCGCCAACCTGGCGAGCGACCCCTGGAATGCGGCTTCTGTCGCCGCCGACAAGTGGCCCTCGTTGGTCTTTGCCCTTCCCGACGAAGACCTTGACAATCCCGGCTTCGCTAAAACACTTACACTCATTTGCCCGATGGAGTACTCCGCCGTCGAGCGGTGGGCCGACAGCACGACCGGACACCGTCCGGACGACTATTACCGCTGGAAAGAGCAGATGATAGAGAAGGCGCTGAAGATGATAGAACCCATCGGCTTCGAGGTGCCGCTGCAACTGGCGGTAGCCTATGCCGATGCCGGTTCGCCCCTCACCATTCGCGACTACTACGGCAATTCCCGAGGGGCTATGTACGGGCTCCATCCTTCTACCCGCAACCCGCTTCAGGCACACCTCTCTCCCAATACCCGCGTGGGGAACCTCTTCCTCACCGGTCAGGATGTCAACTTCCACGGTCTCGTCGGCACTTCCCTCACCTCCGTCCTGACGGCCGAATCCCTTGTGGGACAGAACGTCATCGTCAATAAAATCAACGCGAGAAAATAAACGATACACGATATGGATACAATCAAAATGAAACTCATCTATCCCAAGTGGAAGAAGCTCCCGGGACAGACCACCTTCAACCTTCCGCCTCACGGGCCTGTGGCTTTCGCCGCCACCCTGCCCGAGTATGTGGATATCGACTTCGTGGATGAGAACGTCGAGGAACTCAACTTCGACGACCCCTGCGACATCGTGGCCCTCTCCACCATGCTCTCCACCCAGGTGAAGCGTGCCTGGGAGATCGCCGCCGAGTACCACAAACGCGGCAAGACCGTCCTCGCCGGCGGCATCAGCGCCATGTTGCACGCCGAGGAGTATGTCAACCACGTGGATAGCCTCTTTCTCGGCGAGAGCGAGGGACGTTCCGAGCAGGTGCTTCTCGACTGGAAGGAAGGGAAGCTGAAGAAGGTCTATAACTTCCTCGGCAAGCAGCCTCCCATCGAGAGCGTAGGCCCCTGCCGCCGCGACCTCTACAAGCGTGAGCTCTACAACCACAAGGGTGTGCAGATGGTCGATCTCTTCCACGCCTCGCGTGGATGCCGTTTCAGCTGCTATCCCTGCGCCGTATCCTATCTCGGCGGTCGCAAGTTCCGTCCGCGTCCCATCGACAAGGTGGTTGAAGATATGGCCGCCATCGACAACAACCGCCTCTTCATCGTTGATAACTCGCTGGCGCAGGACAAGGAGTGGGAGAAGGAACTCTTCCGCGCCATCGCTCCGCTCAAGAAGAAGTGGATCAGCCACACCATCGAAGACGACCCCGAGGTGCTCGACCTCGCCGCCAAAGCGGGTGCCTGGTATGTCTATCAGGCCGTCTATGACACCTCCGACTACATCAAGGAGCGTGTGAAACGCTACCACGATGTGGGCATCGGCGTCGAAGGCACCATCCTCCTCGGACTCGACAATCAGACCGTCGATGACTGCAAACGCCTCATCGACTTCCTTCTCACCATTAACCTCGACCTGGCCGAGTTCACCATCATGACTCCCTTCCCCCACACCAAAGCCTACGACGACTACCTCCGTCAGGGTCGCATCTTCGACTTCGACTGGAACCACTACAACGCCGGTCAGGTGGTGTTCAAACCCGCCCAGATGACCCCCGATGAACTGCAGGATGTCTATGAATACGCATGGAAGAGCTTCTATGCCAACGAGACGCAGGAGTCGAAGATGTTCCGCCTCTTCTGCAACGTGGCCCTGCGCGAGATGAATGAGGGCACCTATCGTCCCCGCAACCGCGCCCTCGCCAACAAGAGCTTCGGCAAGGATGTCGATCGCAGCATCAAAACCCACCAAAACGCCTTCTAACAAAGAATTAAAAAGTTACATTTGTCATATCTCCTTATCTCCTAAAAAATGAAAGTCTCAGAAAAATACTACGACGAGCAGTTCCCCTTCCTCGGCCAGTGGGACATGGAGTCGCTCTGCGGCCTCAAGATTCGCGTCGTTGATAACCGCACCTATGTCATCGTCACCGAACTCTATCAGGAGAACCCCGGCACCTCGGTGACCTATGCCGGCCAGTCGCTCCGCGAACAGATTTGTGAAGCCAAAGGGCTGAATCCGGCCGAGATCACCTATCTGGAGTGCAACCCCGACACCAACTCCAAACTCTCGTTCTACGACGAGGAGTACTTCGAGGTCGATTTTACCGACAATCCCCCCAAATACCGTCGTCTCACGGCCGACGAGATAAAGCATATCGTTAGTTGATGCGTCGTCTCCTTGCCATACTTTTGCTACTGTTCTGCCTCTGCACCGCACAAGGGCAGGCGCTCGTCCGTCTTCCCGGCACCTCGGCCACGCTCGAGTGCTACCCCGCCGACACCTCTCACCTTTCACCTTTCACCTCTCACCTTGCCGTGGTGGTTTGTCCGGGAGGCAGCTACAGCTGGCACGACTACAAGGTGGAGGGGGTTGAAGTGGCCCAATGGCTGCAAGCCCACGGCATTGCAGCCTACGTTTTGCGCTACCGCGTGCAAGGCTGGTGGGCGTGGGCAACGCATTATCGTCTCCTTTTCCGCGGTAACCAATATCCTGACCCCCTGCGCGATGCTGAAGCAGCCCTCGACTGGCTGGCTGTCCATGCCGACAGCCTCGCCATCGACCCTAGGCAGATCGGTGTTATGGGCTTCTCGGCCGGCGGTCACCTCGCCATGCTCACCACCTACACCCGCCGGCCGGCCTTCGTAGTTCCCGTCTATCCTGTGGTCACTATGCGGCAGGCCTGCTGTCACTCCCGCTCTCGGCGCGCTTTACTCGGCGAATATGGGAAAAACAACCAGTCTCTTCGAGATTCCCTTTCAATCGAACTTCATGTGCGGCCCGACTGCCCGCCTGTCTTCCTGGTCAACTGCGTCGATGACCCCATCGTCGATTACCACAATTCCGTCCTCCTCGACTCCGCCCTCACGGCTAACAACATCTCCCACCGTTATATCCAATACCGCACTGGCGGACATGGCTTTGGCATGAGCGAGACAAAAGGCAGCCCTGAATGCCGCCCCTGGAAAGAAGAATTTCTCAAATGGATAAAAGGATTATATAAATGACAGATATTGAATTCAAATCCCCCGAAGAGATAAAAGCCTTCCAAGAAGACAAACTTCACGAGGCACTAGTCTATCTTGCTGGCCATTCGCCCTATTACCAGCGCATGTTCAGCAGCTATGGTATCGACGTGAACAAGATTCGGCTGCTGGAAGACCTTGTCAAGATACCCTTCACCGAGAAGAAAGACCTCCAGCTCTTCAACGATGACTTCCTCTGTTGTCCTCGGGAGAAAGTCATAGACTACATCACCACCAGCGGTACCCTCGGCGACCCTGTCACCTTCTGCTGTACCGAAAAGGACCTCCAGCGTTTGGCCTACAATGAAAAGAAAAGTTTCGAATGCGCAGGGCTCAAACCCGGTAACATACTCCAGCTGATGACAACCATGGACAAGCGATTCATGGCGGGCCTGGCCTATTTCCTCGGCATCCGCGAGATGGGCGCCTCCATCATCCGTGTAGGCAACGGCATCCCCGAACTGCAGTGGGACACCATCCGCCGCATCAAGCCCGACACCATCATGTGCGTCCCCTCCTTCATCCTGCGCCTCATCGAGTATGCCGAGCAGCACGACATCGACTACCGCAACAGCAGCATCCGCCGCATTATTGGCATCGGCGAAGGCCTCCGCGAGCAGGACCTCAGCCTCAACCTCCTGGGACGCCGTATCAAGGAGAAATGGGATGTCGAACTCTTTGCCACCTACTCCTCCACCGAGATGGGCGCCACCTTCAGCGAGTGCCCCTACGGCTGCGGCGGACATGTGCATCCCGAGCTCATCATCGTCGAGATCATCGGAGACGACGACCTGCCCGTGCCCGACGGACAACCCGGCGAGATAGTGATCACCACCCTGGGCGTCGAAGGCATGCCCCTCCTGCGCTTCCGCACCGGCGACATCGCCGCCAAGATCACCGACCGCTGCGCCTGTGGCCGCTACAGCTACCGCCTCACCCCGCTGGTCGGCCGCAAGAACAACATGATCAAGTTCAAAGGCACCACCCTCTATCCCCCCGCCATCAACGATGTGCTTGACAACACCGACTATGTGGCCAACTACGTCATCGAAGTATCCACCAACAGCGCCGGCACCGACGACGTGAAAGTTAAGATAGGGCTTCGTGAAGGCTATACGGACACAGTGGTGAAGGAACTCAAGGATTCCTTCCGCTCCCGCATCCGTGTGGCTCCCGAAATTGTGGTGCTTCCTGCCGAGGAGGTGCAGCGCATCAATTTCCCGGCCAAAAGCCGCAAACCTGTCAAATTTATCGACCTCCGAAAAAAATAACCATTCCTCACTCATAAATCATAAATCACCTCTCATAAATCATAATTCATAAATCAGAAATCAAAACTCCCCACTCATAAATCATAATTCATAATTCCTTCACCTTTCACCATGTTCGACAACATCCGCCCCCTCAATGATTCCGAGTTCCCCGATGCCATGCGGCAGCTCGTCGCGTCGCCCCTCTTGAAACCCATAGCTGGCTTCGTCTATCCCGGCGAACCCCTTGCGCAGGTCTCCGAGCGGCTTTGTGCGTTGCCCGACATCCACACCATGCAGGACACCGTCATGCGGGCCGCCATCCATCAGATTCTCGACCGTTCCGTCTCCGACTTCACCCACTCCGGCACCGACCTCATCCTCCCCGGCCGCCCCTATCTCTTCATCTCCAACCACCGCGACATCACCCTCGACGCCTTCCTCCTCCAATACGTCCTCTTCGCCTACAACCAACTCTACATCACCTTCGGCGCCAACCTCATGCAGGACCCCTTGGTTACCCTTGTCGGACGCGCCAACCGCATGTTCCGCGTCGAACGCGGCGGCACCCCCAAGGAGTTCTACCGCAACATGCTACAGGTCTCGCAATACATCCGTCAGGTCATCGTCTCCGACCAGCACTCCGTCTGGATTGCCCAGCGCAATGGACGAACCAAGAACGGCCTCGACCGCACCGAGGTCTCGCTCCTCAAGATGCTGGCCCTCGGCGGCCGTGCCACCCGCGAGATGCCCCTCATGCCACTCAAGACCCTCAACATAGTCCCCGTCGCCATCAGCTATGAGTGGGAACCCTGCGACCTCCTCAAAGCCCGTGAGCTCCACCTCCGCTCCCTAGGCCCCTACCGCAAGGCCAAAGGCGAGGATATGAACAGCGTCCTCACCGGCATCCTCCAGCCCAAGGGGCACGTCCACCTCAGTATCACCGCCCCTGTCACCGACGAGGAGATCGACCGCTGCTCCGCCACCGACACACCATTCGAGAACCTCGCCGCACTCATCGACCGCCGCATCAACGGCGCCTACCATCTCCACCCCACCAACTACCTCGCCTACGACCTCCTGCACCGCTCCTCGCGCTTCGCCGACCATTACTCCTCCGACATACGGTCCCAGTTCCAGCAGCGCCTCGAAGCCGCCGCTTCGCAGGAACGGAGCCTCCTCCTCGACATCTATTCCCATCCCGTCGAGCAGCAGTACCCCGAAGTGCTGTAGAGCAAAAAAAGGCCGCCGGACAAATCGCCCCGCATTCCTTTTCAGTGTTTAATGTTCCTAAACACGAGGGTAAGCCGTCGGTTCCTTGAAAATTTAGACCTGTGTAACGGTCTGATACTGAGTCTTGAATCCGTTATGACCTAGTATTGACCTAGTATTGACCTAGTAATGACTATATAGAAAGTACTAAGTCATTACCCAGTCACACGTTCATCATGCCCAAGTGTTTCTTTAGTCATACTTGAACCATATTTAGTCATACCTGAGGTGTCATACTTAAGGAACACTTAGGTGGGATGTCCTTGCCGCCGACTTTGAAACGGAAAAACAACAAGGATCCGTCGGCTACAAGCCAACGGCTCCTTGTTTCATCGGCGGAAAGACAGGGATTCGAACCCTGGGACCAGGCAAGCTGGTCAACGGTTTTCGAGACCGCCCCGAACGACCACTCCGGCATCTTTCCGAATTGAAAATTGAAAGTTGAAAATTGAAAATTTCCTCTTCCTCATTCTCAAAAAGTGGGTGCAAAGGTACTAACTTTTGCCGACATGGCCAAAACTTTTTTTGTCCGAAGAGCGAAAGTCGAAAGTTGAAGGTTGATTGTCAGCTCTTTTGTGACGGCATTTTTATGACGCTCGCCTCGTCTTTCTTCAATTCTATACGCATGTTGTCAGCTGCCACAAAGGTGTTTTCGAACTCCTGCATGGCTTGCTGGAGCAAGAGGTCGGGTTCGCGGTAGCGGGCGCTGATATGGCTGAGCATGAGCTGAAGCACTCCAGCCATCCGCGCCAGTCGGCCCGCCTGTCCGGCGGTGAGGTGCTTGCGCTCCTCGGCCAGATTGGCCAACTCGTTGGCGAAGGTACACTCCAGACACAGCAGGTCGGCTCCGCTGAGGTGGGGCAGGAGGCTCTCGCTATAGGCGGTGTCGCAGCAATAGACGTAGGTTTTACCATTCGCATTCTCGGAGATGCGGAAGCCGTAGGTGGGGACGGTGTGGTCGATGGGGAAGGCATCGACGGTGCATTTGCGGTTCTCGAAGACCCGTTGGCAGCCCTCGGCGAAGTCCATCTCATGCCATTCGAGGGGGAATCCCACGTGGTTGCCGGTGAGGGCGAAGGTGGTCTCTATCACCTCGCGGGCTCCCTTGGGGGCGACGATGAGGACGGGCTCGGTGCGGCCGCAGAGGTGCATGGTGCTGAGCAATCCCGGCAGGCCGAAGAAGTGGTCGCCGTGCAGGTGCGAGATGACGACGGTGGAGAGGGATTGCAGCTTGAGGTGGTTGTAGCGGATGCGGTCCTGCGTGCCTTCGGCGCAGTCGAGCAGCAGCTTGAAGCCGCCGATGTTGAGCACCTGGGCGCTGCAACGGCGGGCGCCGATGGGTAGGGCGGCTCCGGAACCGAGGATGTTGATGAGGAAGTTCATGGGCAGTGTTTAGCGTTTACTGTTCAGTGAGGAGAACCACAACAGCAGGAAGGTGATGAGGCCGTTGAGGAGAAGTATCTCGAATCCGAAGTGGTATCCGAACCACACGGGGGCGTTGAGTTTGAGCACGTAGCAGAGCACGGGCGAGAGCACCGCGATGAAGGGCACCCAGCGGTCGCGGGCTTTGCGGCGGGTGAAGAGGCCGAAGGCATAGAGGCCCAGCAAGGGACCGTAGGTGAAGCCGGCCACGTCGAAGACGGTATCAATCAGCGACTGCTGGTGGAACGGCCGGAAGGCGATGATGACCAGCAGGTAGAGCAACGCGAACCCCACATGCACCCAACGTCGGATGGCTACAGGTGAGTTCACTTTTGACCTTTCACCTTTCACCTTTAACCTTTCACCTTTTTCAAATCCCAGGAAGTCGTAGCAGAAGGTGGTGGTGAGGGCGGTGAGGGTGCCGTCGGCGCTGCTGTAGCCCGCGGCCACCATGCCCAGCACGAAGCAGATGGCGGTGAAGCCGCTCAGCGAGAAGGCCACCGAGGGAAAAATCTTGTCGGGCACCACAGCTCCCGCCTCGTTCAGCGGAAGGGCGAAGCCGGTGGCTTCGGCATAGGTCAGCAGGGCGGCTCCCAGCATGAGGAAGAGGATATTGACCACGATGAAGAGCATCGAGCTGGTCATCACGTTCTTCTGTGCGTCGTGGAGGGTCTTGCAGGTGAGGTTCTTCTGCATCATGTCCTGGTCGAGTCCGGTCATGGTGATGGTGATGAACATGCCGGCCAGCACCTGCTTCACCCAGAATTTCGGCGCCGTGGGATCGGTCTCGAACATGCGCGTGTAGCCTTTCTCGGCCGACAGCTTCATCAGGTCGCCGACGTTCATGTCGAGGTTGTTCAGGATGGCCACCACGGTGGCGACGGCGGCACCGAGGAGGAAGGTGGTTTGCAGCATGTCGGTCCACACCACCGTCTTGATGCCGCTGCGGAAGGTGTAGAGCAGGATGATGGCGATGAAGACCACCGCCGGCACCCAGAAGGGCATGCCCCAGGCGCGGAAGACGAACTCGTAGAGCACAAAGACCACGAGGTACATCCGCAGGGCGGAACCCAGCAGGCGGCTGAGGATGAAGAAGAGGGCGCCGGTCTTCTCGCTGGCGATACCGAACCGCTGCTCGAGGTAGGTGTAGATGCTGGTGAGGTTGAGCTTGTAGTAGAGCGGCAGCAGCACCAGTGCGATGGCGGCATAGCCGAGCACGTAGCCGAACACCAGCGGCATATAGGTCCACTGGCCGCCATAGACGCCGCCAGGCACCGACATGAAGGTGACGCCCGAGAGCGATGCCCCTATCATGCCGTAGGCCACCACCGGCCACGGCGACCGCCGTCCGGCACGGAAGAAGGCTTCGTTGCCTTTGGCACCCCGCCGTCCGGTGAGCCACATGACCAGAAACAGCAGCGCCGTATAGGCCGCAAAGCACACAAGTATAGTTAGTTCCATAGGAATTGCACGTTGTTATCTCTCTGCAAAGATACGAAAAAAAACTTTTACCTGACCACCTCTATCAATCCGGTGTATCGCACCACCCCGTGGAGGCCTTCGCCCATGAAGCGGAAGTAGTAGGTGCCGTCGGGCGCGTGCAGGGCGGCAGGATCCCAGAACTGGTCGTGACTGCGGATGTTCTTGGCGTGGAACACCTGCTTGCCCCAGGCGTCGTAGATCCACAGCTCGTTCATCGGGTAGCGTCCCAGTTCCACCAGATTGACCACCTCCCAGGTGTCGTTCACTCCGTCGCCGTTGGGGGTGACGAGATTGGGGAATTGCAGGAGCGAGGTGACGATGGTGACAGTGTAACGCATGCTGTCGATGCAGGTGTGGGTGACGCTGTCGAGGGTGGCGGTCAGGGAGGAGAGGAGCCTGACGTCGAAGTCGCCTTGCGGCAGCTCACCCTGCCAGTGATAGACGGGCTCTTTCTCGGTCAGGGAATCCACCTCCAGCGAGCTGGGTTCGCGTTGTATCCACCACAGGTAGTCGCATCCGTCGGGCCAGGTCAGGTTGATGAGCTGCACCTCGGGCGATACATCCACGGGGATGTGAGGATCCCATTGGAAATCGGGCACGGGGGTGGCAAAGGCATAGACGTTCCAGTCCACCGTATCCTCGCAGCCGTAGTCGCTGGTCACCCGCAGGTTCACCGACCCGATGCCCTGCAGGGGTTGGCTATAGGCGAGTGCGGCGGTCGAGTCGGTCGCGGTGAAGGTGCTGTCGCCCCGATACAATGTCCAAATCCAGTCAGTGGCTCCCGGGGTGGTGTCGAGCAGGAAGAGGGTGTCGGGCGTGCAGAGGCGGATGGGGAGGCTGTCGGTCCAGTCGTCGCCGCCGAAGCGGTAGAAGACGCTGGGATGGAAGGTGCTGTCGCGCGGCACCAGCTGCACGTGTATCAGGCTGTCGCATCCGTATTGTGAGTGAAGCACGGTGTCGAACTGGGTCGGATGGCCGTAGTCGGTGCCTTCGTAGAGGAATGGCCGCCACGGGCACACCACAATCGAGTCTTTCAGCTCGTAGGCGGGATGGATGGTCATCTGCAGCCGGTAGGTGCTGTCGCAGAGGTAGATGTTGGGGTAGGTGAAGCGGTAGGTGCCGGAGGCGGTGATGGTGCTGTCGCGGTAGAAGTGGCTGACGCAGGCTTCCGCGACGGTGTCGATGAGATTGGTGTCGAATACCGTCAGCCGGAGGGTGAGGATGCTGTCGCAGTTGGGCATGCGGTCGTAGGTGCCGCTGAGGGCGAAGGTGCTATCGACAAAGGTGTAGAATGTGTCGGCGCAGATGGAGGTGGTGACGGTGTCGCGTCCGTAGGTCAGATGTACGGGCAGGGTGAGGGTGTCGGTGCATTCCACGACATCCATCCCGCTGATGAGCGTCACCATATAGGTGCCGGTGTCGGGCCAATAGACGACGGGGTTGTAGGCCGTCGAGGTGTCGGCCCCCTGGAAGGTCCACCAGGCTTTGGTGCAGTGGCCGCTGCTGTCGTCGGTCGGGAAACTCTGGTTGTCGAAGGTCACCTTGAAGCGGCAGCTATCGCGGGCCACGCTGTAGTCGAAGAGCGCCACCGGTTTCACCAGACGCGAGAGCACGCTCAACGTCACCTCGCAGCTTGGGTTGCCGACGAAGCCCATGTGACAGTAGTAGATGTTGTTGTCGATGGGGAGCATCACCTCGCGCTGGGTGCTGAGAGTGGAGTCGTCGCCGGCCAGGTGCCAGCGGTAGGTGAATCCCTCGGGTGCCGAAAGGCGGTTGCTGTCGCCGTTCTCGCAGCTCGAGAGGGCGATGGTCTTCTGGGCGCAGGAGAGGGTGTAGTAGGCATAGCCGTAGTGGCCTCCCTGGCTGCAGTCGTAGGTGGTCAGTCGCAGGTGTACCGTGCGCCCATGGTATTCTGAGAGGTCGATGCCTACGATGGTCCAGTCTTTCCACAGGATTTGGCCACTGTTTATGAAGTTCCATCCCAGATTAGGGCTGGCGACGAAGTCGGCCGAGTTGCACCCGGCGGGTTCGATGAGTCCCAAGGTGTCGTCGAGCATCTCGATGCGGAAGCGGGGCTGCTGGACGGAGTCGTGGCCGGGGTTTTGCATCACGGCGGCATACTTCAGGATGAGCATGTCCATCTGCGTGGTATCGACGGGGATGTCGTACAGCATGGCCTCCGCCTGTGCGCCTGTCTGATTGTTGCCCAGCCGTACCGACATGCTTTCGCCATCCGGAATCACCTTCAGCTGCCATCCCACCACCGGGTCGTACATCGTGGTGTCGGTATTGACGGTATGGCGGTTTGGGCTCACTCCGATGTTGGCATAGGGATTGGCGAAGGTACCGTAGTAGGGGGTGGCGCGGTTGGAGCGCAGGAAGCTGAGGTTGATGCAGGAACTGTTGTCGTAGCGTGTGATGTCGATGCTGTCGCGCGTGTTCATGGAGCAGTGACCGTTGGCGGTGTCGCAGACGGACACCATCAAAGCCCTGTAGGGATGGTCGGGATTGTGGGGCACGCTGATGCTTTGCTGAGGGGGCGTGATGGGATAGCTCACGGTGTCGTCGCTGTCCAGGTCGATCATGTGCAGCACGGCCTGAGGATTGCCGAAGAGGGACCAGGAGAGGTAGGCGGAGTCGGCTGTGACGCTGTCCTCAGTCAAGTAGTTGGTGCCGCAGAGGCCCCCCACCTTGATGTCGTCAAGATAGAGAGAGCCGTATCGCTTGGAGAAGGCGAGATAACGGTCTCCGGGTACGGCGTTGGTGAGATCGACCATGCAGAATTTCCATCCTATGGCTAAGGCGTCAATGGTGTCGAGCGGATGGAAGTGGGCTCCCGGCAGGGGACTGTCCATGGTGCCGACGATGATGGAGTAGTTGGGCCGGGAACCGGTATGGAGGAAGTAGCACCAGAAGGAGACGACGGCCCCTTGGGTGAAGTCGATGCCGAGGTCGGGGGTCGCCACTAGGGTGTTGGAGGAGTATATGTACAGGCTTTTGGGTCCGGATTGGTAGTAGCCGTAGCCCGTCACGTAGGCATCGCTGGTGTTGGAGACAAGGGTGTTGTTGTTCCGGATGACGGTCCACCCTTCGGGCATGGGGTGTTCTCCATAGGTCACGGTGTCGAAATCGATGCACACGTCCGCCTGGCCGTTCACGGACAGGATGGACGCAAACAGCAGTAGAAGTGTGCAGTATGTCTTCTTCAGCACCTGCATGGATACAGGATAAATCTCTGCAAAGATACTAATTTTATCCTAATAGATACCTCATTGGGGCTTTTTGTTGTCAAACGACGGAGGTACAATATTTTTTTACCTTTATATGCAATATTTGCACGCATGTCGCGTTAATAGCATAGTTTAATTGTTTATAGGCATGAAACTGAACAAGATATTGGTGGCGCTGCTCTTCTCTGCGGCCACGCTGTCGGCGGCGGCTCAGAGCGGCCGTGATATTCAGGACGACGAACTGCACGGCGAGGTGAAGCGCATCGACTCCCGCATGTACGAAGCCCGCTACGACCTGAACGACAACCTCGAACAGGGCGACCAACTCGAGCACCTCGTCACCGAATACAGGCAGAACGGCCAGCGTCGCAGCCAGACCTACCTCTCGGTGGCCGAGAATGTCATCTTCCGCACCCGATACAAACACGATGGTTTCGGCCTCACCACCCTGGAGCATGTGGTCGATAACCAGGAGCGCGTCATCGGCCGCACCTACTACATCTATGACATCGAACACACGCTGACCGAGGTCTATGTGGAGGATGCCGAGCGGCAGGTGGAGAGCCGCATGCTGCTCAGCCACGATGCCGAAGGCCGCATCAGCCAGCGCAGCTTCAACGACCATGTGAATGATGTCTATAAGCGCGAGGTCTATGTCTTCAATCCCGACGGCTCTGTGAACAAGGCCGTCGTCTATGACCGCTCGAAGCAGAAGGTGCAGGAGAAGCGTTGGGAATATGACGAGCAGGGCTATCCCACCAGCTACACCCTCTACGACTATACCGAGGAAGAGCCCGAACTCTTCATCACCCTCTACGAACGGGAGTACGACTCGCACGGCAACTGGGTACGCTGCACGGAGTACGACCTCCTCGGCGACCGCAAGATCCCGACCTACACGACAGTCCGCACAATTGAGTATTTCTAATTTCTAATTTCTAAATTCTAAGTGAGCTACGCAGGTAATGCGGTAATGCTCACTTTTTTTCTTTCTATGAGAGACAAAGGGATAATCTACGAAAAATGTAAGCAGTTTTCGCTTCTGATAATCGAACTCTGTCGTACATTGGAGAGTAGGAATGAGTTGATTATTTCAAGACAAATAATAAGATCGGCAACCAGTATGGGGGCAAACTACAGCGAGGCTCTTGGAGCTGAAAGTGATTCCGATTTTATCCACAAAATATCTGTTTCTCTAAAAGAAACCCATGAAACACAATATTGGCTTGACCTACTAAAAGATAGTAACTACATAACTGATGAGTATTACAATACATTATACAGTTTGTCAGAAGAGATATACAAAATGATGACAGCCTCTGTCATAACAGTAAAAAGAAGACTATCCGCGTCAGCCACTTAGAATGAATACTTAGAATTTAGAATTTAGTAATTTGACTTAGAAATTAGAATTTAGAAATTAGAAGTTGTAAATAGGACTTAGAAATTAGAATTTAGAAATTAGAAATGAGAAGTGGCTTTGTAAACATAATAGGCAATCCGAACGTCGGCAAGTCAACACTGATGAACGCCTTGGTGGGTGAGAAACTCAGTATTATTACCAGCAAGGCCCAGACCACCCGTAAGCGGGTGATGGGGATTGTAAACGGCCGCACCAGCGAGCGCCATCAAACTTGTTTGGATGGCCGAGCGCCAGAGGCCGTGGGCGCAGCCAACGGCCGATCTGATGAGGCCAATAGCGATGATTTCCAGATTGTCTATACCGACACCCCCGGCATCGTCAATCCCCACAACAAACTCCATGAGCAGATGATGGGCTTCATCGGCACCGCCCTGCAGGATGCCGACCTCTTCCTCCTCGTCACCGAGGTGGGAGAGACCTTCAAGAACCGCCATGTGCTGGACAAGGTAATCAGCAGCGACGTTCCCGTCATTCTCGTCATCAACAAGATAGACCTCTCCGACCAAGCCACCATACAGGAGAAGATCGCCTACTGGCAGGCCGAGATACCGCGTGCCGTCATCGTCCCCTGTTCCGCCACCGAGGGTTTCAACGTCGATAAAATCTTCGACCTCATCCTCGAACGCCTGCCCGAGCACCCCGCCTATTTCCCCACAGACGAGCTCACCGACCGCACCATGCGCTTCTTCGTCAGCGAGATAGTACGCGAAAAGATTCTCCTCTACTACCAGAAAGAGATACCCTACAGCTGTGAGGTGGTCGTCGAGGCCTATGAGGAGAAAGACGGCATCGACAACATCTCGTGCCTCATCTATGTGGAGCGCGAGAGCCAGAAGGCCATCCTCATCGGCCATCAAGGCAAGGCCATCAAGAAACTGGGTATCGAGGCCCGCAAGGACATCGAGGAGTTCACCGGCAAACGCTGCTTCCTAAGCCTCCACATCAAGGTCCTCAAAGACTGGCGCAACAGCGACCGTGCTCTCAAGAGCTTCGGCTATGCCTTCGAAGATTGATTGGCTACAATGACAGATACTTATGCCCCCGTTCGGGACTCCCGGACGGGGGCATGTCGTTACCCTCTGGTAGGGCTGGCGGCAGCCTTTACCTATTGCTCCCCTTTTGCTCCCCTTCTGCCATCCACGATAGTAACTAGGCACAAACAAGGCTCTCCCTGTATGTTTTATACTATACAACGATATCGTTGCGATAGGGCAGGGGGAGAACCGTCATATACGGAGCATTTGGGTGCTGCCGGCCGGTCAGTCGTCCAGGGCCAGGCCGCCGAGGGAGGTCTCTTTGTAGAGGCTGGGCAGGTCGTGGCCGGTGAGTTTCATGGTTTTCACCACTTTGTCGAAGCTGATGATGTGCCGGCCGTCGCTCATCATGGCGTAGATGTTGATGTCGAGTGCGCGGAGGGCGGCCATGGCGTTGCGCTCGATGCAGGGTATCTGGACGAGGCCGCACAAGGGGTCGCACGTCAGACCCAGGTTGTGCTCCATGGCCATCTCGGCGGCGTATTCTATCTGCTTGGGGCTGCCGCCGAAGAGCTGGTTGCTGGCTACGGCGGCCATGACGCAGGCACTGCCCACCTCGGCCTGGCAGCCGGCTTCGGCGCCGCTGATGGTGGCGTTGGTCTTGATGACGTTGGCGAAGAGGCCGGCGGTGGCCATGGCCCGCAGTATTTCGCGGTCGCTGAAGCCGTGGTTCTTCTTCAGGTGGTAGAGCACGGCCGGCAGCACGCCGCTCGAGCCGCAGGTGGGGGCGGTGACAATCTTGGCGCCGCAGGCATTCTGCTCGCTGGTGGCCAGGGCATAGGCGATGACCAGGGCACGGCTCTGTAGCGAGGGCTTGAAGCCGCTAGCGCGCACATGATACTGGTGGGCCTTGGAGCGCAGGTGCAGGCCGCCGGCAATGACGCGGTCGTCCTGCAGGCCCTCCTCGATGGTCTGCTGCATCTGCTGCCACATCTCCTCGAGGTAAAACCAGAGAGAGCCGTCTTCGCATTGTTCCACATACTCCCAGAACGACAATCCTTCTTTGTCGATATATTCCATGATCTCCTTCATGGTGTTGTGCGGATAGACCTCGCCATCGGGAGTGATGCCCAGCGGCACCTCGCCCTCCTCGGTGGCCAGGTAGCCGCCGCCGGTGCTATATACCAGCCAGGTGTCGATGGTGGAGCCGTCGGCGTCGAGGGCTTCAAAGAGCATGCCGTTGGTGTGGAACGGTTTGACGATATCCGCCCGCCATACAATCTCCACTTCTTTGGGTGCCAGGCCACGGGTGATGGCCATGTCGGTGTGGTGCCCCCGGCCGGTGGCGGCGAGGGAACCGTAGAGGGTGACGCGGTAGCGCGAGGCGTTCTTGGTGCGCTTGGCAAAGAGGGTGGCGGCACGGTGTGGACCCATGGTGTGGCTGCTGCTGGGACCGTAGCCTATCTTGTATATCTTCTTGATGGTTTCCATTGTCGTTCAATAATAAAGGGCGGGCCGCAAGGCTCGCCCTTTGGTTTGTCTGTCGTCTGTTGTCGATTACTCGGCAGCGGCTTCGCCCTCTCCCTCGCCGGCGGTGGCGCTGGCACGGGTGCTGAGGACGTTGACCACCTCGGCGCTCTTCGGGTTGAGGATGGTGTAGTTCTCACAGGCGATGTCCTGCACGCGGATGCGCTGATTGACATCGAGGTTGGTGATGTCGAGGAGCACCTCGCTGGGCATGTTGGCAGGAATGGCCTTCACGTTGAGGCGTTTCTGCTTGTAAGCTAGCTTGCCGCCCTTCATGACACCCTTGCTGGTGCCGGTGGTGTGCACGGGGATGGACATCACGACGGGTTTGTCGTCGGTCAGCTCGTAGAAGTCGGCGTGATAGACGATCTCGGTCACAGGGTGGAAGTCGATGTCTTTCAGCATGGCCATGTGGTCGGTGCCGTTGATGGTGATTTTCTGGAAGCAGGGTTCGGGGTTGAACAGAATGCGCTGGAAGGCAGTCTGATCGACGCTGAACAGCATCTGCTCGCCTTTACCGTACATGACACAAGGCACCTTGGCGTCGCGACGCAGAGCCTTAGCATCCTTTTTCCCTACGTTCTCTCTCAGAGAACCGCTCATTGATACTACTCTCATTGTTTTAATTGTTTGATTGATTAATTGTTTGATTGTTTGAGTATGTTGACTGTCTGACTGCGTAGCACTCAAGCATTCACGCAATCAAACATTCACGCATTCAATTATTCGTTCATTCTCTTGATGACACCCTTGCGGTGCAGGGTGGTCTCGTAGAGGTTGTCGAGACTCTCGTAGTTCACCACGCGGCGGATGGCCTCTGCCAGCAGCCAGTCGCAGCTCAGCACGTGAATCTTGTCCGACGGACGCTTCAGCGGGATGGTGTCGGCCACGACAAGCTCTTCCAGTTCAGAGGCTTCCACCTTCTCGATGGCCTGACCGCTGAGCACGGGGTGGGTGATCATGGCGCGCACGCTCTTGGCGCCGCTCTCCTTGATGATAGCGGCGGCTTTGCAGATGGTGGTGCCGGTGTCGATGATGTCGTCCAGCAGGATGACGTGCTTGCCCTCGACGTCGCCGATGAGGCGCATCTCGCCGATTTCGTTGGGCTTGTTGCGGTGCTTATAGCAGATGACGAAGCTGTTGTTCAGCGTCTTGGCGTAGGTGCCGGCACGCTTGCTGCCACCCATGTCGGGGCTGGCGAACATCACGTCGTCGATGTCGAATTTCTCACGGATGTAGGGCATGAACAGCGACGAGCCGTAGAGGTGATCGACGGGGATGTTGAAGAATCCCTGGATCTGGTCGGCATGCAGGTCCATCGTGATGACGCGATCGACGCCGGCCACGCTCAGCATGTCGGCGATGAGCTTCGAAGCGATGGGCACATGCGGTTTGTCCTTGCGGTCCTGACGGGCGAAGCCGTAGTAGGGGATGACGGCGATGATTTTCTGGGCCGAAGCGCGCTTGGCGGCGTCAATCATCATCAGCAACTCGAACAGGTTGTCCGTGGGCGGGATGGTGCTCTGGATGATGAACACGATACCTCCGCGGATGGTGTCCTCGTAGGAGGGTTGAAATTCGCCGTCGGCGTACTGAAAAACGGTTGAATTGCCCAGCGGAATGCCATAGATTTCCGCCACGCGACGAGCCAAGTCGGCAGTGGCACGGCCGGCAAAAATAAAGACTTTGTCAGAACGCATGTTGTTCATTAGTCCGTTGATTGATGGTTTTTTATATTGTTTTAGGATGAATTTTCCCCGTCTTTTTACGACTGCAAAGATACATCTTTTTAGGTGACTGGCAAAAAAAAGTTTTGTCATGTCGAAAAATGTGTGTAATTTTGCACCCGCTTTCGAAAGAAGAAAGCATGCCCTGGTGGTGGAATGGTAGACACGATAGACTCAAAATCTGTTGCTCGCAAGGGCGTGAGGGTTCAAGTCCCTCCCGGGGTACAGAAGGCATCTAAACTAACGTAGATGCCTTTTCTTGTTATGAAAGTGATTATCATCGGACCGGCTTGGCCCTATCGCGGCGGCATCGCGGCATTCAGCGAGCGGCTGTCACGCGAATATCAGTCGCAAGGCCATGAGGTGGAACTCATTACCTTCACCTTGCAGTATCCATCCTTCCTCTTCCCGGGCAAGACGCAATACAGTACCGACCCCGCTCCCGAGGGGCTGGGTATCAGGCGTATGATGAGTTCTGTGAACCCCTTCAGCTGGTTCCGTACAGGCCGCTACATCCGCCGTCGGCATCCCGACTTGGTTATCAGCGCTTTTTGGCTGCCTTTCATGGCTCCCTGCCTCGGTACGGTGCTCCGTTTTGCCAAAGCGAAGGGCATCCGCCGTGTAGGTATCCTGCACAATCTCATCCCCCACGAGCATCGTCCTGGCGACCAACTCTTTGCCCGTTATTTTGTCCGCTCCTGCGACGCCTTTGTCACCCTCAGCCAGTCGGTGCTCGAGGACATCGACCGTTTCGACCCGCAGCGCAAGCGCCCCCGTTGCTACAGCCCCCATCCGCTCTACGACCACTACGGCGCCATCCTCTCGCGGCAGGAGGCTTTGCACTTGATCGGACTGCCTGAGGACCAGCGTTATGTGCTCTTCTTCGGCTTCATACGCGAGTACAAGGGCCTCGACCTGCTGCTCGAGGCGATGGCTGACCCGCGGCTGGAGCCGCTGCGGGTGAAGCTGGTGGTTGCCGGCGAGTTCTACGGTGACCCCAAGCCCTACCACGACCGGAATGCCCGCTTGGGACTGGGCGACAGGGTGGTGCTGCACACCGACTTCATCCCCGACAGCGAGGTGAACCGCTATTTCTGTGCCGCCGACCTGGTGGCTCAGCCCTACAAGAGCGCCACCCAGAGCGGTGTGAGCCAGATCGCCTACTACTTCGAGAAACCCATGCTGGTGACCCGTGTGGGCGGCCTGCCCGAGATTGTGCCCGACGGCAAGGCCGGCTTCGTGGTGGAACCCCGTCCGCAGGCCATCGCCGACGCCATGGTGCGTTTCTTTGCCGAAGAATGGGCAGAGCGTCTGGCCGACGGGGTGCGCGACGAGAAGCGCAAGTACGGCTGGGACAAGATGGTCGCCGCCATTGAGGGGCTGCGTCAGCCGCAGCAGTCGTGATCGTGGCAGTGGCTGCTACGCGTTTCCAATTCTAAGGTGCTGTGGTGGATGCCGATACTGTCGAGCATCTCCTTCACTCGGTCGGTCACCTCTTCGAGCATCGTGGCCTCGGGGATGACAATGTGCGCCGTCAGCGCCGTCTCGGTGGTCGAGATGGCCCAGATGTGCACGTGGTGCACGTTCAGCACCCCCTCTTGTCCCTCAATCTTCTGCTTGATTTCTTCCACGTCGAACCCTTCGGGTACGGCGTCGGTGCTCATACGCAGGCTCTCGGAGAGCAGCTCCCAGGTGCTGACCAGGATGACCACGGCGATGACCAGTCCGATGATGGGGTCGATGACCGTCCAGCCGGTGTAGTGGATGACGATGCCGCTCACCACCACGCCGATGCTCACCAGCGTGTCGGCCAGCATGTGCAGGAAGGCTCCGCGGGTGTTGATGTCGTGCTGCTGCTGGCGGCTCAGGGCCCAGGCGGTGACGCCGTTGATGACGATGCCCACGGCGGCGGTCCAGATGATCAGCGTGCCGTTGACCTCGGCGGGGTGGAAGAACTTGTCGATGCTCTCCACCACGATGGCCCCCACGGCCACCAGCAGGATGATGGCGTTGAGCAGCGAGATGAGCACCGAGGCCTTGCGGTGGCCGTAGGTGAAGCGCTTGGTGGCGTGGGAGGAGGCCAGCTTCAGCGCGATCATGGCCAGCAGCAGCGAGAAGACGTCGCTGAGGTTGTGGCCCGCGTCGCTGAGCAGGCCGATGCTGTTGCCCACCACCCCCGCCACCGCCTCGACGACGACGAAGGTCAGGTTGAGCGCTACCGCCACTATATATATAGTGGATAGTTTCTCTATCGCGTGTGCGTGATGGTGATGGTGCAGACCATGGTGGTGTTCGTGCCCGTGGTCGTGGTGGTGTTCGTGTTCGTGATGATGTTCGTGTGTCATGATTTGTTCGTTTTTTTCGATTTGCAAAATTACGAACTTTCTGTTTAACGGCACCCTCACCATTGTTGGTGATTAGCCATCACCTCCGTCTCACCTCCGTTTCACCTCCGTTTCACCTCCGTCTCACCTCCGTCCAAAAACGGAGGTGAGACGGTGAGGCGACGGTGTTGTGACGGACCGGAACGCAGGGGGATGGCAATTGACAAAGCGGGTTGTCAGGCCTCGTTGCGGTCGCGTCCGAACATCTGGCCTATCCAGCAGCGGTTTAAACGGGCGATGTTCTGGCGCTTGATTTGCTTGGGGCACTCGGCCTCGCAGGCGTAGGTGTTGGTGCATCCGCCGAAGCCGAGCTCGTCCATCTTGATGATCATGTTGCGCACGCGGTCCATTGCTTCGGGATAGCCTTGCGGCAGCAGGTTGAGGTGGCTTATTTTTGCGCCGACGAAGAGCATTGCACTGGCGTTCTTGCAGGCCGCCACACAGGCGCCGCAGCCGATGCAGGCGGCGGCATCCATGGCTTGGTCGGCGATATGCTTCGGCACAAGGATGTTGTTGGCGTCGGGCACGCCGCCGGTGGTGGCGCTGATATAACCGCCGGCCTGGATAATCTTGTCGAAGGCGGTGCGGTCGACCACCAAGTCCTTGATGATGGGGAAGGCCTTGGCACGCCACGGCTCGACCCATATCTCGTCGCCGTCGTGGAAGTGGCGCATGTGGAGCTGGCAGGTGGTCACGCCGTCGTCGTTGCCGTGGGGACGGCCGTTGATGTAGAGGCCGCACATGCCGCAGATGCCCTCGCGGCAGTCGTTGTCGAAACAGACAGGGTGCGCTATCTTGTCGTTGATAAGCTTCTCGTTGAGCTGGTCGAGCATCTCGAGGAACGAGCAGTCGGCCGAGATGTTGTCAATCTCGTAGGTCTCGAAATGGCCTTTGGCGCGGGCGTTCTCCTGACGCCAGATATGTAGAGTAAATCTCATAAAACTTCGTTTTATAGTGTGTAGTTGGTAGTGGGTAGTGTGTAGCATTCGTGGTCAAGTGCTACCCACTGTCCACTACCCACTACCAACTTATTATTTATAATTCCTTTTCACAATCTGTATGTGCTCGTAGTTGAGCTCCTCTTTGTGCATCACCTCGGGCTTGTCGTGGCCCTGGTACTCCCAGGCGGCGACGAACATGAAGTTGTCGTCGTCGCGCATCGTCTCGCCGTCTTCGGTCTGATGCTCCACGCGGAAATGACCGCCACAGCTCTCCTCGCGCTGTGTGGCGTCGTCCACGATGAGGCGTGCCAACTCGAAGTAGTCTTCCAAGCGGTAGGCCTTCTCCAGTTCGGGGTTCATCTCCAAGGTCTTGCCGGGGATAAAGACATGCTGGAAGAAGTCGGCCTCCAACTCGGCAATTTTCTCCTTAGCGGTAGCCAGACTCTCTTTCGAGCGAGCCATACCGCAGTATTCCCACATGATGCGTCCGAGAGCCTTGTGGTAGTGGTCGACAGAGTGAAGGTCGGAGGTCGGAGGTCGGAGGTCAGAGTTATTTCCGATGGCCATCAAACCGTCGAGTCTTGCGCGCACAGCTTGCTCGGCCTCGTCGAACTCGGGGCCTTCGGCCTTGATCTTGCCGACATATATCTGGTCGGCGAGATAATTCTGCAGCGTGTAGGGCAGCACGAAGTAGCCGTCGGCCAAGCCCTGCATGAGGGCCGAGGCACCGAGGCGGTTGGCACCGTGGTCGCTGAAGTTGGCCTCGCCGGCAGCAAAGAGGCCGGGAATGGTGGTCTGCAGCTCGTAGTCGACCCAGAGGCCGCCCATGGTGTAGTGCACAGCGGGGTAAATCATCATTGGCTGCTCGTAGGGGTCCACGTCGACAATCTTCTGATACATCTGGAAAAGGTTGCCATACTTCTGTTCCACTACATCTCGGCCGAGACGCTTGATGGCATCGGCGAAGTCGAGGTAGACGGCCAGGCCAGTGGGGCCTACGCCGTAGCCTGCATCGCAGCGCTCCTTGGCGGCGCGGCTGGCGACGTCGCGCGGCACCAGGTTGCCGAAGGCCGGGTAGCGGCGCTCGAGGTAGTAGTCGCGGTCCTCCTCGGCGATGTCGAGGGCGTTCTTCTCGCCGCGGCGTATGGCCTCGGCGTCCTCTTTCTTCTTGGGCACCCAGATGCGGCCGTCGTTACGCAGCGACTCGCTCATCAGGGTGAGCTTCGACTGGTAGTCGCCATGCACGGGGATGCAGGTGGGATGTATCTGCACATAGCAGGGGTTGGCGAAGGCGGCACCACGGCGGTGGCACACCCAGGCGGCGCTGCCATTGCAGTTCATGGCGTTGGTGCTCAGATAGTACACGTTGCCGTAGCCGCCCGAGGCCACCACGACGGCATGGGCGGCGTAGCGCTCCAACTCTCCGGTGACGAGGTTGCGGACAATGATACCTCTTGCGCGGCCGTCGACCACCACGAGGTCCATCATCTCGTGACGCTCGTGCAACACCACGGTGCCACGGGCAATCTCGCGGCTCAGGGCGCCGTAGGCACCCAGCAGCAGCTGCTGACCCGTCTGGCCGCGGGCGTAGAAGGTGCGGGAGACCTGTGCGCCACCGAAGGAACGGTTGTCGAGCAGGCCGCTATAGTCGCGGGCGAAGGGCACACCCTGCGCCACACACTGGTCGATGATGTCGCCGCTGACCTCTGCCAGGCGGTAGACGTTGGCCTCGCGTGCGCGGTAGTCGCCGCCCTTGATGGTGTCCTTGAAGAGACGCTCTACGCTGTCGCCGTCGTTCT